>DATFRK010000495.1:0-8181 GCA_035263325.1 Pyrinomonadaceae bacterium
CAATGATCGAGGGGCACAAAAAGAGGCAGATAGCGCAGGCCAGTGCTAGCTGAAAGCGAGTGGCAGGTTTCATGTGGACCTACTCCGGGATGAGGTTGCTAGGCGCGCGCATGATAGCTTAATAGGTGAAACTTGTCTGCAATTTTGCGCCGCCAGAAAATTAACTTTTTGAGCCAGCCCTTGGGCCGTAAACACCCACGCCCGTAGTTGGCCATAGTTCCTGTTTTCTTATTTTAGTGAGCTCTCATTCTCACCGGGCTTTAGCCCGCTGTCTGGGTTGGTCTCATTGGATGCTAACCGTTTTAACGGTTTGCTGCGTTGGCACAACTCAACGTCGATCGTTAAGAAACCGTTGAAACGGTTCCGAGTGTGGTAGGCGCCCTCACACCGGGCTAAAGCACCGGTGAGAATGAGAGGGGAGGCAAATGCGCAGGCCCAGAATCGTTACTGGTTGTCAGCCGCAACTGCCTACTGTTAGGATCGAAATCCAATGGCTCTCCTGAAGATCACCGACGCCAGCGGTAGACAGTGGCAGTTCAGCTTTGTGCAACATGCCGTCTGTACTATTGGACGCGCTCCTGACAACGCGGTTGTGCTGGACGATCCGCGCGCTTCGCGTTACCACGCACACATCAAGTCTGGTGATGATGGCTCTTTCAACATCATCGACGGGGCAGTGATCCAGGGTCAACTGCGTCGCAGTGCCAACAAAGTATTCATCAATGGCGAGGCTGAATTTGAACACCAGCTGAAGAACGGCGACCGTATCACCATTGGCGCAAGTACCCTGCGGTTTGAACAAGCGCCGGAAGAACGGACCACCGACGTCCGCTACGACGATAAACCACTGGGTCACACGCAACTACTCATCTCGGCCAATGATGTGATGAGCACGGTACTGAAGCCGGAACCGAAAGTTGCTCCTTCGCGCGACAAAATGCTCGAGACGTTGCAGCGAAAGGCCAACATCCTCAGTGCTCTTTACGAGATGAGTAAGACGCTTGGATCAGTTTTCGATCTCAACGCCATCTTTGCCAAGGCGACTGACGTAATCTTCGAAGCAACGCCAGCTGACCGCGTAGTGGCACTGCTGGCAGACCCTGGTGCGAATGGTGATTTTGACGACGCTAAACTGACGCCCATTGCCATGCGGGCTCGCGACGACAAGCTCGAAGCACATGCCCGAAAACTCTCGATTGGGCGGACGATTACCCGGAAGGTGATGAAAGACCGCGTGGCCTTGCTTTCGCAGGATGCCGCGTCCGATGAACAGTTCGCCGGCGTGGATTCAATCGTCTCACAGGGAGTGCGCTCGACTATCTGTGCTCCACTGATGACGGAGAACAGAGTGCACGGCGCTCTTTACGCGGATCGCCTGGATCCTTTTGCGGCGTTCAAGCCTGACGACCTGGAATTGATTAGTGCAGTGGCGGCGCAAACGGCCATTGCGGTTGAGAACGCCCGCGCCCACGAACGACTCGCGCGAGAAGAAGTAGCGCGCGCAAACTACAGTAGGTTTCTGCCTGAATATGTCGTGAAGCAGATGTTGGAGAACCCGGATTCATTCAAGCTCGGGGGCACGACGCAAACGATCACGATTCTTTTTGCGGACATCCGTGGCTTCACTCGCATCTCCGAGCACGCGCCACCGGAAAAGATAGTCAACCTGCTGAACAAGTATTTTTCAGCAATGACTGACATCATCTTCGCGCATGGCGGGACACTGGATAAGTACCTGGGTGATGGCTTGATGGCCCTGTTTGGCGCGCCTACCGCTACGCCTGACGATGCGTCGAATGCTTTGAATGCTGCGGTCGCGATGCAACGACGAATCCTGGGAATCAATCAGGAATTGAAAGCTGAAGGACTCGCGGAGATTGGCGTGGGTATGGGCTTGCACACAGGCGAAGTAATTGTCGGTTACATCGGCTCGGAACGTCGCTCGGAGTACACCGCCATCGGTGACACGGTGAACACTTCCTCGCGACTCGAGTCGAATGCCCGCGGCGGAGAGATTTTGATTAGCGACGCTACGGCCCAGGCGGCCCACAGCCGTTACAAGTTGCTGCCCCGTGAGCCGATCACGGTCAAGAATCGACAGCAGCCAGTACAACTGTGGGAAGTAGATTGGCAACGAGCAAGCGGAGCATTTTGACGTCCGGTAAGGTTAGCTTCACCTTCTGCTGCGGAAGCTAAACATGTCGGATTTTTTTGCAACAACAGTCAAGGAGGCTGAAGAGGTGTGAACTGTCACGGACAGTAGCGGCGTCCGTTTCCGTTCTACCTCTGTTTTTATCTTATGTCGTTTATTGGCAAAACAGGATCATTTATGGGACTCGACGCCCTGCGCAACCTTGTGTCTGATTCGATGGCGATAGACATGGGATCCGCTAGTACGATCATCGCCGTCCGTGGCCGCGGCGTAGTCATTGACGAGCCCAGCGTAGTAGCGGTCAATAAAGTTTCGGGTGAGGTAATCGCGGTAGGTGACGAAGCGCGCAAGATGCAAGGGCGCGAGGCGCGTGACGTCACGGTCATCGCGCCCCTGGTAGATGGAGTAGTCGCGGACTTTGAGCGAACAAAGTCAATGCTCGACCACTTCGTGCAAGAAGCGCGTAGCGGCATCTCGCACTTTAGCCGGCGAGCAATAATGAGTGTCTTGTCGGAGGTCACCCAGGTGGAGCAACGCGCCCTGCTGAGTGCTGCAGAAGAGGCTCACATCAGCCGCGTCTACATGATCGAAGAAGGGCAAGCTGCCGCCATTGGCGCCGGTGTGCCCATTAACGATGAGCACGCTTCGGCTGTGGTGGACATTGGCGGTGGCACGACCAATGTAGCGGCGATCGTCAGCGGTTCGATCATCGCGTCACGCGCGGAGAGAATCGGCAGTTCGGACATCGATACCGCAATCATGGATCGGCTAAGAAGGCACCACGGACTGACCATCGGGATTCCCACCGCCGAGCGTCTGAAGCTCGAACTGAGCTCAGCGACAGAACCGCGCGAACCCCATAAGAAGGTGAACGTCCGTGGTCGCGATGTACAAACCGGCAGTCCTGGCGCAGAGGATATCAGCGCCGCCGAAGTCTTCTCGGTGACACTGCCCATCATTCGCCGCATTGGTGAAGAAGTACGCTCAATGTTGACAGAACTCGCACCCGAAGTCGCAGGAGATATTTACGATCGTGGTCTAATCCTCACCGGTGGTGGGGCGCTGCTTGAGGGTCTGCCCCAGTACTTGCAGAAAGAATTGGATTTGGGAGTCAGGGTGGCTGATGACCCGCGCTTTGCGATCGTGCGCGGGCTCTCCCAAATGTTTGAGGAACCCCTGTTGCTACGACGTATCGCCCGTACCGAAGCCCATCCCATGATCGATGCCGAAGCCACCGCTTTTGAAACCTGACGAATGAACGTACTCGGATTCTATAAACACCGAATTACCGTGGCTCGCGTCCACGATATTCCTGTACGTATCGATTACCGTTGGTTTGTAGTCTTCTTTCTGAGTGTCTGGCTGATTGCGGTGAACCTTTCTCACTCAGGCATGGTTGGTCCAGGATTCAAGGTGAATCCCCAGGACACTGGATCCTCCTGGATACTCGGCGTCATTGCTACCCTCGGTCTCTTCATCTCGGTCTTTGGGCATGAACTTTCACATGCCTTAATGGGCCGCGCCGAGGGGATTGAAATTGACGAGATAGTGCTTCATCCCTTTGGCGGGTTGGCTAGACTGCGCAATGAGCCGCAAAGTCCGGGGGCTGAGTTTCGCATCGCGATCGCCGGACCGGCTGCCAGCTTCCTGTTCTCACTGGTTGGATTCCTGGCAATGTTTGCCGCCACGATTCCGCGCTATAACACGGTCGCGGCGATCCTCTTTCTCATCAGTTCCGGTAACCTCCTTTTAGCTATCTTCAATTTGTTTCCCGGTTATCCGCTTGATGGTGGCCGAGTATTGCGGGCCATTCTGTGGCGTCGTACCGGTGATATTGCTGAAGCCACCAGGCTGGCAGGGATCTGTGGCATGCTGATCGCGGCCATTCTGATCATCTTTGGCGTGTACATGGCCATCGCTCCCAATTTCCGTTCTTACTTCATGGGCTTGTGGTCTGTCCTGGTAGGCCTGTTTCTGTTTGACGCAGCGTTTAGCGTGGTGCGCCAGGCGCGCGGTCCGCGACAGGACGTTGTCAGCCAGGCAATGTCCGCACCATTTGCCATCGAACCGGAAATGACAATCAGCCAATTGATCGACACCGTCTTGCCACTACACCGGCAGGCGGCGTTCCCAGTGGCTCGGGCGAGGCGCCTGCACGGCATATTGTCCCTTGAAGATCTCAAGTCTCTGCCCCGTGATCGTTGGCGACTCACGCAGGCAGGAGATGTGATGCGACCAATCGCGCCCCGATTCTTTGTCGAGCCCAACGCTACTCTCGATTATGCTCGGGAGTTAATGAAGCGCAACGGAGTAGGTTCGTTGGCAGTTGTAGGCAAGAATGGCGAGTTGGTTGGTTTCCTGCAAAGCGGCAAATTCAAGCGCCGCAAACGGGCAAGAAACGCTCACTAAGGATATTGACCAAAACTGCCCCCTCAGCCACACTTCTCGCCTCTCGAAATTAAGAAAAGATGAAATCGCGCTGACACGATAGCGTTGCCAGTCGTGCTCTTTTTCGCGATAATCCACGCGGAGCTTTCATTTCTGTCGTCGAAGGGTTGTCTGTATGTTGGCCGTAGTAGGGGCGCTCCTTGCCAATGCGTTAATCGCGGTATTGAAGTTGGTAGCGGCTTTTATCACGGGCTCCTCAGGCATGATGGCCGAGGCGTTACACTCGGTTGCGGACACGACGAATCAGATCTTTTTATTACTGGGCTTGAAGTTCTATCGGCGACCTGCCACGGCGAAGCATCCGTTTGGTTATGGGATGGAGCGGTTCTTTTGGTCGTTCATAGCCGCTATGTTCATCTTCGGAGTTGGCGCTACTTACGCCATTTACGAAGGTGTCGAAAAACTCCGGCATCCGCATCCACCGACGAACCTGATTTGGGCGTACGCCGTGCTTGGTGCTTCTTTCCTGCTGGAGAGCGTCTCCATCTCGTTGGCGGTTTACCAGGAAGTGCGTGAGGCACATCACGAGGGCCTGGGCTTCGTTGAATATCTTCGCGAGTCAAAGGACCCCACCGCCAAGACGGTGCTCTTTGAAGATAGTGCGGCGCTGCTGGGAATCGTAGTTGCAGCGACTGGTTTGGTATTGACTGACTTCCAGGTCGGAGGCGTTTACGGGGCTTACTGGGACGGCCTGGCATCGATTGTTATCGGCGTCATCCTGGCGATCGTCGCGTTTTCGTTGGCCCGGACGTCGCGTGCATTGTTGCTTGGTGAAGCTGCGACTCCCAGGAGTGTAGCGGCGATCCAGCAGGCAATTGAGAGTCATCCGAATGTAGATCGAGTGGTAGAGTTGTTGACCATGCACCTGGCGCCAAAACAGATCCTTGTCAACGCTCACGTGAGTCTTCGCGACGGCTTACTGACCGATGAAGTTGAACAAACGATCGAAGAGGTAGAAGAACGAATCAAGCAAGCGGAGCCCGACGCCAGAATGATCTTCCTGGAAGCAGCTCGGGACGCCCACAAGGTTAATCCCGAACCTGTTCCGGCGGAACACATAGGTTGAAGTTTCCGGATTTTCGATTGCGTGCTGGAGAAGACAACTTGTTACTACTAAATCGCGAATCGCAAATCCAGCTTGATACACAGACAGGATGTTACTACTACTGCCATACACCGAGTATCTGAGACGCGCCATCGAGCCGCGCAACCTCGCGGACATCGTGCTTGTCTTTTTGCTCGTGTATGCAGTTTTGAAACTCCTCCGCGGCACTCGCGCCGCACCAATGGCAGCGGGGATTGCGGTCCTGATTTTTCTCTACTGGCTTTCCCTCAAGCAAGATCTCGCCACTCTCGAATTCGTCCTCAGTAATGGCCTCTTTTATATTGGCATAGCCATCATTGTGCTGTTCCAGTCAGAGATCAGACAGGCGCTAATTACGTTCGGCAATCGAATCCGCGTGCCGTTTACTCGCGCCCACCGGGGCCAGTTTGGTGAAGGCGTTTATGACGAGGTGGTACTCGCGGCCACCACGCTTGCTTCGACTAAGACGGGAGCTTTGATCGTCATCGAGCGAAATGTTGGCTTGAAGAATGTCTCTGATGGTGGCGTAAACCTTGACGCGGAGCTCTCCTACGATTTGCTGGTTAGTATCTTCAACCCAGCCAGTCCGCTGCACGACGGTGCCGTAGTTGTGCGGCGACATCGAATTGCGGCGGCTTCTTGCTTCTTACCGCTAACCCTTAATCCTCGTCTCTCAAAAGATTTAGGAACCCGTCATCGGGCCGCCATCGGCGTGACCGAAGATACGGATGCCGTTGCCGTAGTCGTCTCGGAAGAGACCGGGCTCATTTCCTTTGTTCAGGCAGGGGACATCAAGCGCGGCCTGGATGCCACCAAACTGCGCGCCGCGATCTTTGATGCCTTGAATTTTTCTTCGAAGAAGGACAAGGAACGCCAGGTTAGGGCTGACGGAGAAAACGAGACCGAAGAGATCGCGCCGATCTAAATCACTATTATGCCGTTTCAAGATATAGATGAAGTCACAACTTCGGAGCATCCGCGACAACCGAGTGGTGTGGAACGCATTCTACGCAAACTCTTTATCGAAGACTGGAATCTTAAGCTTCTCTCGCTGGCTATTACTTTAGTCCTTTGGTTGGTAGTTACTGGGCAGAACCAGCCGGTGACCGGACACGTTAACGTGCAACTCAATTTCATCAGGCCTGCATCACTCGAAATAAGCAACGACCCGCCACGCACAGTCGATGTCATGTTAACTGGCAGCCGCCATAAGTTGGACAGTCTCAGTTCGCTTGATCTGGTTGCCACGGTCGATCTCACGGACCAGCGTCCGGGAGAACGTGTCTTAAGACTTCGTGACCGCGCCCAGATCACCCTGCCGCTGGGTATTACCGTGGTTGGCTTCCAGCCTGGCTCGATTCCGATTCGTTTAGAGCCAATTAGCGAGAAACAAGTGGAGATCGTGGCAAAGGTCGAGGGGAAGCCGGCTGAAGGCTACGAGATTTACAGCGTGCACCTCTCCAAGACTTTGGTGACGGTTAGTGGTCCAGCCAGTCACATAAACAATCTGCAGAAGGCCTCGACTGAGACCATTTGGGTGGCTGGGCACAAAGAGAGTTTCACTGCGCAAAACGTCGCCGTTGATGTGCAAGACACTAAGGTCGATCTCCAGGACCCGGTGGTTAACGTCGAAATTGAAATTGGTGAACGGCGCGCTGAAAAAAGCTTCCATGAGATCCCGGTCAATGCGCCTTCGGGCGTCAAGATAGCTCCGCAAACAGCGTCTGTTACTCTGTTGGGCCCTAACAGTTTGCTCGAGACGCTGCGCCGCGAAGATCTCAAGGTCGACATAGCAGTGGTGGGAGAAACGTTGCAGCCGAAACTGGTATTGCCAACAGCACTTGAGGGCAAGATTTCTCTGAAATCGCTTCAGCCTTCTCAGTTTATTAGAAGTAAGTAAAGATCTGAGCGAAGGAGTGAAGCGAGTCGGACGATGAAAGCGCTTTTTGGCACAGATGGAATTCGTGGTGAAGCGGGCAGTTTCCCGCTGGACGCCAAGACGGTCAAACAAATCGGTTTTCTGCTGGTGAGCTTATTAAAAAAGAGAGACCACGGCACTCCAACAATTGTTATTGGTCGAGATACTCGCGAGTCTGGTCCCTGGTTGGAACAGGCTTTGATCGAGGGGGCAAGTAACGCTAACGCCACTTGTTATGCCGCCGGAGTAATTACGACTCCTGGCGTTGCGTTTCTCACGCGCAGTCTGAACGCGGATGCCGGCATCGTCATCAGTGCTTCACACAATCCCTATCACGACAACGGCATAAAAATATTCTCGCCCTCAGGGCAAAAGCTGGACGACTCCGTCGAAAAATCGATTGAGGAGTCGGTCTTTGCCGGTACGACCGAAGTTGGACCACCAAGTCCGGCTGGCTTTCAAGTTTCCGTCGACCGAGGCCTGGTTGAGAAATACGTGTCCTATCTCACCAGTCAAATCGGCGCAGGACTGTCGCTATCAGGTTTGCGGATGGTGGTTGATTGCGCAAACGGAGCGAGT
>DATFRK010000496.1:0-2562 GCA_035263325.1 Pyrinomonadaceae bacterium
CGTGGCGGTGTTGCTGTTCACCGCTGGACTTGGCGCCGGCATCTTCTTGGGATGGGCCGACATGGAGTTCAGCGCAGACAACACCTGGTCCCTTTCCGCTGCGGGCAAGTCTTCAAGTTTTATACCTTGGGCGTCGAGCACGTCGCGGAGTTTTTGCTCTGTATTTGCGTTCTCGTTGTAGACGTCCCGGTAAATGTGCAGCTTACCGTTCTGGACGACAATCGTTTCGTAGCGTAGTTCAACTGGAACCGTCTGCTTGAGCTTGACGGAGCGAGTCTTGGTCTTGTCCTTCAAGTAATTGGCCATTGTCCTATCGGAGATGTCGGTTTCCGCTGCCTGGGCCAGGAGCATGGTAAAGTCTTTGACTTGAGCATTGGTAAGTCCGACGCACCCATGCGAGGCAAAGTGGCCAATCTTTGCGGGCGATTTCCCACCATGGATTAGAGATGGCAGGCCGATAGGAATTTTAATTGGACCAAGCGGATTGAGTTTGCTACCCGCCTCGACCATTTCGCCGGCCGCTACATCTTTCATCTTCGCGACCCAGGGTGAATCAGGTGGTGTCCACGTGGGATTGAAGATAATTGTTTGCGCCTTCCTCATTCCTTGCGGGAGCGGAAACTCCGGATAGCCGATGCCAACCTTGTACGACTTAACCAGGGTGCCATCCCGAAAGAGGTCCATGCGAAACGCCGGAATATTCACCACCACCCGCGTGTCAGTGGGAACGGCGTTAGGTTTTGCCGCCATTGCCAGCTCAGCTTGACGGCGGGCTTCGGCTTCCTCACCGCCATTGGCCCAGGCTGATGCAGCCAGCGCATCGAGTTGCGTGGTCTTTTCCTCGCCAAGAATGGGAGTAATTTCAGCCGCCGCCCGGGCGCGTGCGGCGGCAGCATCACCGTCACCCTCTTCGGCATTAGTTTCTCGCAAACGAAGTACTGCCGCAGTTGCTACCTTCTTGAGGCTTGCGACTTGATCGTCAGTGAGTTGCAGTTTCGCTTTGATGTCGTTAACAAATGACTCATTCGCCAGCAGCGCTTCGAGGACCGGTAAGGTCAACTGAGCTGGCGTTGCTGTGGGAGAAGGTGAAAGAGAAGGAGAGGGAGATGGCGCGATTTGGGTGATAGTTGAATTCGAATTGTTGACGTTGGTTGCGCAGTTTGTGGCCATGAGCGCGAGCACCGCCAGGCATAAAACCACTAAGAGTCGCTTCATATTTTTGATCCTCAATACGTGTCGAAGGCTAGTCACGCTTCAACCACCCGGTTTAACCGGTCGCCATGATCCTGCAACTAACCAGCACATTACGCAATGAGTATTCCCTCAGTTGCACGGCGTGTTTAGCCTCTAACCGTCGAAACGGCCAGCTCGTTTGCATTATTAGCGAACAGGTGGGAACGTCAGATGTCCAGACGGTGAGTTTCAATGATGTAGTAACGGATAAGGATTGATATTCGAGCCTTCCCAATAGCGTTTTGGGTCGGAAACGACAGAAATTGAAAAATGTAGGTGGTAGTTTCCCGGACCTGCGTTGCCGGTGTCGCCAACGTAAGCGATAACCTCTCCCTGATGCACCTGCCTGCCCTCGGTGATTCCTTCTGCGTAGCCTTGTAAGTGCGCGTAGTAGAAGACAAGCTTTCGATCAACACTCAACTGGTAGATCGTGGTGCCACCGCGCTCGCTCTGAAACAGTTTGATGACTTGCCCATCAGTGGCGGCGAGGACCTGAGTGCCAGCCGGTGCCGGGATGTCGATAGCATCATGCACCCGACCTTCTGAGCGAGCATCATCGAACGTATCGATCAGTTGACTAGCCCGGATACCGGCTACCGGAATGATCAGGTTCAACTCGCCAACGTAATTCGGCGCGGGAGTAGGACTAGCTGGAGGAGGTTCCTGAGGCGAAGGTAAACTCTGCGGCAGTGGAGTCTCGACCGGTGTTGGAGTTGGAGTGGATTCGACAACAGGACCAGGAGTCGGAGTCGAAGTCGGAGCCGCTGGCGTTGCCGGTGCCGGAGTGTCAATGACGTAAACCGTTTTTGGTTTGTGCCGCAAGGCTGTCAGGAAAGTCGCTAAGACAATTACTGGCAGCAACAAACCTAAGACGATACGTTTTGCTGTTGGTTGCATTTACTCAAAGCCGAATCACTTCCTTTCAAAACCAAGGGGCAAAAGGGGACGAGGCTCTGTACCTTCGAAGAACCAACTTGCGCCAACGCGTAAACGGTGATGCCAGGTGGGCAAGCGCGAGGTGTAGAGTGCAAATCTTGCCTGTCGCGCCAGGGCACCCCCGAAGGCTTTACCCGCGGTCAGCACGGCAGCACGTTCTGTGCCGAGACTGATGGCTTCGCCAAGTTCTTCGAAGTGCTTAGTCTGCAATTCATTCCCGGAAACGAACGCTTTAACATTTTTGGCAGCGAGACTGGCCTGCTGAAATGCGAGTTGGGCTGTGCCGGCGAGAGTGGGACTGGCGTCGGGATAAACGGCGACATCGCCCAACGCAAAAACGTTCTCGTGAGAAAGCGACTGCAACGTCGGTTTGACCAGCAAGAGTCCGCGATT
>DATFRK010000497.1:0-3194 GCA_035263325.1 Pyrinomonadaceae bacterium
CCAGTTTTCTCGCGCCGGTAAAAAGTGACGCTCCGACCTTGCTCATTTCTGGCGCGCTGGATCCGGTGACACCGCCCTGGCTGGCTAAGACTGTCGTCCAAACCCTTTCCCGAGGACGGTTGATAGTCATTCCAAATGCCACGCACAACAGCTACGAGTGTGTGGAGAACCTGGTGGCGGATTTTATTGACAAGGGCACCGCTGAAGGGTTGGACACCGCTTGTGTAGACCAGATTAAGCGCCCACCCTTTACGATTCTGAAGGGTCAATAGGCTAAACTCAGATCGTGAAGGCCAACCAGATCAAGAACCTTACGGGCGCCCGTAAGGCGCCGATGCCGGAATTCATTGCTCCGCAACTCGCCACTCTCAGCGACAAACCGCCTGAAGGTGATCAGTGGTTTCACGAACTAAAGTTTGATGGCTACCGCATGCTGGTTCATCTCAGTCCTGGTGAGGTGCGGTTCTGGAGCCGCAACCGGAAAGACTGGACGCACAAATTCCCCAATCTGGGACGAGCAATTAAGAGCTTTCCCGCCAAGACCGCCATACTCGATGGCGAAGTCGTAGCAGTCGACGCCGCCGGACGGGCCAGTTTTCAGAAACTACAGCAAGCGATGAAGGGTGGTGATGCGAGTTTTATCTTTAACGTCTTTGATTTGATTTACCTTGACGGTTTCAATCTCACCCGCACGCCGCTTCACGAACGCAAAGCTGTTTTGGCCGAGCTATTCGAATCTGTTTCCGAACGTAGTCCGTTGCGCTACAGCGATCATATCGTCGGGAGTGGAGCGGAGTTTTTCAAACAAGCCTGCCAGCATGGGATCGAAGGAGTTGTCTCGAAACTGGCCAATTCCATTTACGAGTCCACTCGCAGTCACAGCTGGTTGAAAGCGAAGTGCCTTAAGCGGCAGGAGTTTGTTATTGCCGGATACTTGCCCTCGGAGAAAGGTTTTCCCGGCTTCGGTGCCCTGGTGTTGGGCGTCTACGATAAGGGTCGCCTGCTTTATGCAGGTCGAGCGGGGACAGGTTTCAGTATTAAGCAAAGACTCGAATTGCGCGCCAAGTTGGATCATTTAGTGCGCGCGTCGTCGCCGTTTGCGGAAAAGCCTAGAGATCCGGGATTGCGCAATGCGGTGTGGGTAACGCCGAAGTTGGTCGGCGAAGTGAGGTTTACCGAGTGGACCGAAGAAGGCTCAGTGCGCCATCCATCGTTCCAGGGGTTGCGCCTGGATAAGAAGGCGACGGATGTCGTGCGCGAGGAGCCAGAGTGAGTGTGCCTAATCGCGACAGGCACAAGCGAGATACCACCCGCTTCAGCAGGTGGAGTCTCAGTTTCAACCTAGAACAAGGCGACCTGCACTAGATTCGATACCACCCACTTCAGTGAGTGGAGCTTCAATTTCTACCTACACCCCATAAACCAAACAAGCACCCGATACCACCGCGCTTTAGCCGGTGGTCCTTCAGTTTCTACCTACGGCACTTGTGGTTCCTGTGTAGGCTGAAATTGAAGGACCACCAGCTGAAGCAGGTGGTATCTCGTGTTTCTTATGCCTGTTGCTGTAGGTAAAAATTGAACGACCACCGGCTGAAGCGCGGTGGTATCCGTTGCTTGTTTGGTTTGTGGGTGTAGCCAGAAACTGAAGGACCACTGGCTGAAGCGCGGTGGTATCAGTCCTAAAATCTTTTGATAACAAACAGATATCTCTTTTCAGAATTTGGAATCAACGTTTCCGAAAACTGCACAGTCAAATTCGTTAACTGTTCCCGCAATGTTTCTCCACCGAAGAGCAAAAGCGTACCCGACGCGGGAGCCCACTGCACCAGGCGCGCAACTTTGTTCATAAACTCATCAAGCGCGCGGCAAGTGACGAAGTCCACCGCGGGAGTTTCCACTTCCTCAAACCGACGGGCAACGATCTTTGCTCGCGGCAACATGCCCAGTTGATTAAGGGCCTCCCGCAAAAACACAGACTTCTTTTGCGACGATTCAATCAGCGTGGCAGTCACGTCCGGTCTGGCAAGCAAACAGGGAATAATTGGCAGGCCCGCGCCTGAGCCAATGTCCGCCACTCGGGCGTTTGCCGTCAAAAACCTGAGGCACAGCAGCGACTCAAGAATGTGCCGGGTAGCAAACTCTTCCGGACTGCAGGGAGCCACGAGGTGCAGGCGATTATTCCAGCGCGAAAGTAAGATGAAATAGTCTCCTAGTCTGCTCTCCGTCTCAGGGGAGAGATCTTCATAACTTTCGCTGTGCGCGCGCAGTGCTTCAGAGAATCTGATAAGTTCTGACGGGTTTGTCATTGGCAACTACTATTCTCTGAAGGTTCCGGGGCTTTTGCGACCTTGAGCCGTGGCATGAGATTCTTCTTACGCTCCTCCAAACCTAAAACTGGCAGATATCCATGATCGAAAACATTGTCGAGCAACATAAGGACCTGGGACAAGCTGTTACCAAACTCATTGTCGACTACGTCCGCACTCTTGATACGCGCCGCGTCACACCGGCGGCCAAACCAGCAGACCTTTCAGCACTCTTTGCTGAACCGCTGCCCGAAAAAGGAACCAGTTTCGCCAAGATTCTCGAGAGATTTCGTAACGACATCGCGCCCAATTGTATGCAGGTTCCCAGTCCCAGATACTACGGCCAGTTTAATCCGACTCCCCTGCCAGTCGGCGTCTGGGCCGACGCGCTTTGTTCGATGCTCAACCAGAATGCAGGCGCCTGGCGCAACGGACCTGTCTCAGCCATGATGGAAGTGCGGGTAATTCGCTGGCTGTGTGATCTGCTCGGTTATGGACCACAGGCAATGGGCACGCTGGCGAGTGGAGGCTCCGAGGCAAATTTGATTGCCTTAAAGTGTGCGCGGGATCGATCCGGTGAAGCCATCAAGAGCCGCGGTGTTCGGTCCGCTGCCGCTGACCTGGTGATCTATGCGTCCGACCAGTGTCATTACTCGATTGATAAGAGTGCAGACATTCTTGGCCTTGGTCGTGAAGGGCTGAAGAAGATTCCCAGTGACGAACAATTCCATATCCGGGTCGACATGCTGCAGCAAGAGATCGAGCGCGATCGTGCGGCTGGAAAAATTCCTTGTTGCGTTGTCGGAGTGGCCGGAAGTACTTCGGGTGGTGTGATTGATCCGTTATCCGAACTCGGCGAGATCGCTCGCGAGGCTGGTTGTTGGTATC
>DATFRK010000498.1:0-3813 GCA_035263325.1 Pyrinomonadaceae bacterium
TCGGCGCGGTAGACGCTGGTCCAACTGATCTGCTGCGTCTGCTGCTGGTTGAATTTGCCTTAGCCTATAGCAACGACTGGTTTGTCATTCCTGTGGAGCTTGAGATTGGAGCTCTCTATCGAACTCGTTCTTTGGTTGTCACCGACACGTTTGGTGTCGGCAGTTTGATCCGACCCGCCAGCGAATTGGCCCCACCCTTTTCCACGTGGCGCATGTTTCAGCATTCGCCGGTGCGAGGGAGTGGAGCCGAACCTGCGCCGGATCTTTTTTTCCTGGCGCCGGCGCTGCTCAAGTGTTTGGAGAGTCAGCCGATCGAAGAAGTGCTGTTCTTGCGGGATGAGATGGCGAACCTGGCGTGGGCGGTTGAACGCGTGGTGGAGAGTCCCGCTGAGCGGCCGCTCAACCGTTTTGAAGCTGGCCTGGATCAGAACTTGGACCAGCAACAACACAGCGAAACTTCACCGCCGTCGACTCCTTCAGGAGTCCTGCGTTACCGGCTGTCGACGGAAACACCCGATTACTGGGTGCCTTTGCTACCGACACGCACAGGGGATGGACTGCGACTGAAGCGTGGCGCTGTTCTCAAGACAGATGGCCAGTCGGAACCTGTTCACGCTTTGGGACGCATCCTTGAATCTGGCCAGGAACTTTCGCTCTTTGAGGAGGAAGTGCCGCGCGAAGGCGTTCGCGTTACGCGCAGTTATCAATTCACTCGTTGGATCGACGGTTCGTCTCATCTATGGCTAGGTCGTCGCAAAGGTGCAGGGCGCGGCGAAGGTTCAAGCGGCCTGCAATTCGATTCGCTGCTGGATGATCAGCAGTAGGATCTCCGCTCGATGTTCACTAATACGTTGCGTATTTTATTGCTCAGCAACATGAAGTGGTTCAGCCCCTGGAACTATGACTGAAATGCTTGCGGGACAGATTGTCGGCCCACGCCTTTTGCAGCTGATTGAGTTGCCAATACCGGACATTGCCGACGGTGAGATTCTGGTTAAGCTCCAGGTAGGCTCCATCTGTGGCAGTGATCTACCTTACTTTCTGTTCGATACGTCTCATCCTGCGATTAGCGGAGCATCAAGTCCGCTACCGCCGACGCTTTCGCTGCACGAATTAGTGGGAGTTGTGGCGCAATCTCGCAACGAGCGGTTCAAAGAAGGAGATCGCGTGCTCGCTCTGCCCACCATTCCTCATAGAGGGCTCGCGCAATACTTTGTTTCAAGCGACGATCGCGCCGTTACTCTGCCTGATGGCCTGGCGAATCATTTCGTGCTCTCGCAACCGCTAGGAACCGTGGTCCATGGCTGCAACAAGTTGCCAGAGTTGATCGGACAAACAGCCGTCGTGTTGGGCCAGGGTCCGATTGGTCAGCTGTTCACCGCAATGCTGCATCACCTGGGTGTGGCCCGGTTAATTGCGGTTGACGTGCTGCCGGAGCGGTTAAAAGTTTCGAGCCAGATGGGAGCAACCCATACCGTGTGCGGCAATGGCGCGGAAGTTGTTGCGGCGATCGAGACAATTACTGAGGGCAAGTGGGCTGATCTAACAGTTGAGGCGATTGGAAAAACGGAAACGCTGAAACTGGCGACAAAGCTAATCAGGCGCAATGGGACGGTGTTGGCTTTTGGTTTACCACACCAATACAACTACGACTTCCCATTTCACGATTTCTTCTGGAACGAGGGCAGATTGATTTGCAGTCTCGGTCCGACGGTCGATGACTTTCGCGTCGCCGTAAATTTGATTGCGAACGGTGTGATTGCTGTAGCACCGTTAGTTACGCACACCTTTCCCTTTAGCCGCGCGCAGGACGCATTTACACTCTTCGCGGATCGCACTGACGGAGTGATTAAAGTTGTCTTAACGGTTGAGCACTAATCGCGCTACTGCGGCAATCCGACGCGGCGCTGAAGCTCTGCAAACCGTGGGTCGGAGCGCAAGCTGTCCCACCTTGGTTCGAGTTTGAGGAATTGCATTTGAAATGCGTGCTCTTTGTAGGCTTCTTCGAGCCAGGCAAACGCCTCATCCTTGTCGCCCAACCCCGCGTAGATCATGGCAATGCCATACGCCGTGACATACTCGTGTTGGTATCTCTCCTTCATTTCGTTAAGCACCGCCCGCGCTTCAGTTTTCTTACCTGAGCTTGCATAGGCGTGACCGAGGCCGGCCATACCTAACGAGCGTTCGCCGATGCCCATCGAAGTCCCTTTTTGAAAGGCGGCGATCGCCTCAGCCAGCGCTCCCTTCTGCTCATAAGCCGCCCCGAGAAATATGCGTACTGGCGGAAAGTCCGGATCCAGTTCCAGGGTTTTTTGGAATTGGTCGATCGCCTGATCGTATTGGTGTTCGAAATACAGGTTCAACCCGATGGCAAAGTTGTTGGTGAGCGAGACCGGATCCAACTCCTGGGCGCGCCGTCTCTCGGCAGTCATTTCATCAGTGCGGCCCATCACCTGTAAATATCCGCTATACCAGATGTGGGCTGTGGGATAGTGGGGATCCAGTTCAATGGCCCGCCGGTACTCCTTTTCGGCGCCAGCCCAGTCCCAATCGTAGGTGGCTAAAACGCGGGCCATCGAGGTGTGGGCTTCGGCGATCGTTTCGTCCAGTTGCAGAGCGCGGGCCGCGGCCGCTTTAGCCTTCGGCATTTTTTCATTGGGCGACTGGGGATTGCCCGGTACGAGGTAGCAATCGGCCAGGCCCGCAATGGCCAGGGCAAACCCGCGATCTTTCTCAATCGCTTGATTGAAATAGCCGGTTGCTTTCTGCAGCGCATCGGGGGTCCGTTTGCTCCAGTAGAAGCGGCCTTTTAGGTAAAGCTGATATGCCTCGTTGTTCTCCGTGTAGTGTCTGGCGAGCACTACTTCTTTGCCGGAAACTTTGAGTTTCAGTTTCTCGACGATTTCCCGGGCGATATCGCGCTGCGTCGCCAACAAGTCTGACATCTTGCGTTCATAGTGTTCACCCCAGAGCAGTTTGTTGTAACGGACGTCTACCAGTTCGGCGCTGATGGTCAGGTTGTCGCCGTGTTGAACAATCCTGCCCGACACTACAGCGTTTACGCCAAGTTCCTGGCCGGCCTGGACGGGATCTATCTCTTTGCCTTTGTAGCGAAAGACTGAACTCGTCGGGCTGACTTTCAGATCCGGCAACTGTGAAAGGCGATAGAGCAACGATTCTGCTAACCCGTCCGACAGATAGTCACTATCTGCCTCAGTGCTCTTGTTTTCGAAAGGTAAAACGGCAATCGAGTCAATTACTGCTGTCGCATTGCGAGCGTATAGATAAATGCCGACCCCAACGGCGGCAGTAACAAGTAGGACCAGAGCGAGCAAGGCGCCGAGCTTATGTTGCTTGATTTCCGAGACGACGTATTCAGCGCTTGACGTAGAATGCGCTACGTTGCCTACCGCGTTGTGTCCGCCGCTAATTGATCCGGGGGAGCGAAGCCCAGGTGTTGCCGTGCGTTCGATCTCGGCATCAACTTCACGCTTGCGTTTCAGGTTACGCAAATCGATCAGCATGTCTCTCGCTGATTGATAACGCTCCTCGCGATCTTTTGTCAGAGCCTTCGTAATGATGCGTTCGAGTTCTGCAGGCACGTCATTGGCGTAACGGGCCAGCGGGGCGGGCTGTTTTTGCAAGATCAAGGAAATAGTTTCAGGCACAGTTTCACCATGAAATGGCAGGCGGTCAGTCACCATTTCATACAGCATCACACCCAGACTCCAGATGTCGGTGCGCGCGTCGACACGCAAGCCACGTCCTTGCTCAGGCGACATGTAGGGCGCAGTACCAACCACCGAGCCCGGC
>DATFRK010000499.1:0-3143 GCA_035263325.1 Pyrinomonadaceae bacterium
GCCACATTGAAAGCCGCCTCAACAGAAACACCGGCGGCGGTGAGGCTCAAGTAGCGGGCGACCTGTGGTTGCCGCTCGCCGTGGTTTGCCAGCATCAGGTAATGGACCAGGGCCCATGACTCTGCGTAAAAGATGCCGCGCTTATCACGATCATGATAGTGGGCTGAGTCGCTGTTAACCGAGAACAACGTTTTGAGCGGCAATAAATCGCTGGACCGCAACAACCGAACGTAGCTCGCGATCGGCGCGCCGATCGTTGCCTCGCCACTGCCGATTGCCGCCGTGCTATAGAACTCCGCGAGCCCTTCATTTAGCCACAGCGGAGCGTTAGGTAAGTTGTCTTTGACAAACAAATGTACGTATTCATGAAAGACCGAATAGAGTGGCTCCCCGGGCTCAAGTGGGATAGCAATGTAGTTAACGTCATCGCCGGGTTGAAAGTAACCAGCCAGCTCGGCGGGCTTTCCCTGGTACAGCGGCTTGAACTGGTCAAACTCTTGTCGGCTGCGAAAGACGATTCCTACGGTGGGAGTTGAAGAATTGAAGGCTGGTCTTGCAGTCAGTCCTGAAACTGCCGCATGGAAGAGTTCCAACCACGAGGCCACCTGGCGCAATTCTGACGCACTCGCGTCGCTGATTATGAAGAGATTCCTGGTCCGGACACTCGTCCAATTTCCCGTTACGGCTGGTTGCGCCGGCACGATGAACGAGAGGCTCAGGAGTGCTGCGAGTGCAAAATGAAAGCGTTTCATTGATCTAACTCCTGGATTGCGACACGACGAGAGCCGTCCGGGCAGGGACCAGCAGCGGTCAAAATCCCGCAGGGCCATCCTCAGTCAACGTCTCAGTTTGTGAGTGTATTTGGGGCCACGGCATGAGCGCCGTAAGTGATTCGACAAGGACGAGTGTATTGGATTGGTGAACAGGTTGGCAACAAAGTTCTTTTTCCTGATGTTTTCTGCGTTTCTATTGGACCAAAGGAGAGTATTATTAGCGCACCATTCAACCCCCAACTGCGCAGTAACAAACCCCGCTCTAACGAAGGAGGTTAAGCGATGCCACTCGTCAACAGAACCCTGGCGGAATTCTTCGGGACGTTTCTTCTAGTGTTTGGAGGCTGTGGAAGTGCAGTAATCGCAGCCGGTTTCCCACAGGTGGGGATCGGACTCCTGGGAGTGTCTCTAGCTTTCGGGCTGACAGTACTAACCATGGCCTATGCGGTTGGACACATTTCAGGTGCCCACTTCAATCCTGCTGTCACCGTGGGACTGTGTACCGCCAAACGCATTCCCGCTTCTGATGTACTGCCATACATCATCGCCCAGTTAGTTGGGGCAATTGCTGCGGCCGCCGTTCTGTTACTGATTGCTCGCGGTAGGGCTGGTTTTGACATCCGTGTGAATGGGCTGGCGGCTAATGGTTACGGGGCCCACTCGCCAGGCGGTTACTCACTGTTGGCCTGTCTGGTGTGTGAGACTGTATTGACCTTCTTCTTTCTGCTGATCATCCTCGGGTCGACTGAGCCGCGAGCACCCAAAGGTTTTGCTCCGATTGCCATCGGACTTGCGTTGACGTTGATTCACCTGATTAGCATTCCGGTCACGAATACTTCGGTTAATCCAGCGCGCAGTCTTGGACCGGCCCTATTCGTCGGCAGGTCGGCGTTGGTTCAAGTTTGGCTTTTCTGGGTGGCGCCTATTCTTGGCGCAGTGCTGGCAGGACTTGTCTACCCCTTCCTGGCGCGTGGTGGCCCTGAGAACAAAGAGGCTTAGCTTTTTGGTCATGCCACGGCCCTGCGCCGTGGTCCTGACGTTCACTGCTAATCCAACGCTACCTCTTAAAAACCCGATGCCACGGCCTTGCGCCGTGGAGTGTCACGCTATCGCCTACGTCAGACAACGTGAACCTCCACGGCGCAAGGCCGTGGCATCTTCGTTTCAGACTCCTCCGCTACTTCTAGCAGGCAACGTGAACCTCCACGGCGCAAGGCCGTGGCATTAGGGCGTGCGCCCGACAGGTGGATTAGCCTGCAACTCCTGATAGAACTGCTTCATAACGTAGTACGCTTTCTTCTTCTCCCCCTGGTCCGAAATCAGCCCCTTGCGATTGTAAAAGTCCTGGACGTTCGGCAATGGTCGCCGCGGTGAACGAAAATCCATCAAAATCCAAGGACACGTCCCCCGCAGGAAAGAAATTCTCTTCAACATCCGTACCTGGTGTTGATATACGTTCTCCTGGAATTCCTCGGTCCAACGACGTGTTATTGGGCCATGATTGCCATAGGGAGCTTCACCACCAAATTCACTCATTATTAGTGGCTTCTTGTACGTAGTCTTCCATTCCAGGTTGTCAGCCTTCTCTGGTAGACCATCGTACCAACCGACATACTCGTTACAACCGAACACATCAACGTACTCTCCCAGGGGATCGTCAATCATCTGCGTCCGCTCGTTAACGTAGTGTCTTTCCATCGCTGCCGAGATCAAACGCGTCGCATCAAGCTTCCTTGCCTGTTCGATTAACTTCCTGAGGAATTGCAGGCGCGCATCGCCCACCGGGGTTTCATTCGCCATCGACCAGATAATGATCGACGAGCGGTTGCGATCCCGCGCGATCATCTCGCTCAGTTGATTCTGTGCATTCGCCAGGGTGTCGGGGTTTTCCCAAAGGATGGTCCAGTACACGGGGATCTCAGACCAAACCATGATGCCTAGTTTGTCGGCCTCTCTGATCATCGCCTCATTGTGTGGATAGTGGGCCAGGCGCACGAAATTGCAACCTAACTCCTTGGCCCATCGCAGTAGCGTCAGGGCGTCTTCGTGACTGAAGGCCCGCCCGCCGCGAAAAGGTGCGTCTTCGTGAATGCAAACTCCACGCAAGAACACTGGCTGCCCGTTCAGCACGATTTCGCTGCCTCGCACTTCAATACTTCTAAATCCGATTCGATCTTGAACTCGATCCGTCTCGGCTGCGATGGCCACGTCGTACAGCTTAGGTTTCTCCGGCGACCACAGGTCCAATTTGGCATCGAACTCAAATTGCGCAAGACCGGCAGCATCGGTTTGGACTGAATGGGTTATGCCCGCCTCGCCAATTTCCACCGCCACTTTTTGCGCCAACTTCGGCCCATCGAGTTGTATCCA
>DATFRK010000500.1:0-5730 GCA_035263325.1 Pyrinomonadaceae bacterium
CCGCGACCCCAATCGACTGCCGCCGGGAACGCCGCAGTTTCAGTACATCGAACCCTCCGCCTTCAGACAGGTGTTCTAAGCGGGTTTGATAATAGTCGGTAGTCGGTTGTCAGTTGTCAGTTGTCGGTAGTACGAAGATAGTCCGGAGATGTCTCCGGACTATTTTTTTGTTAAGAGTCATCTGAGCTCCTGACTATGAGCGACCGGAAACCGGGTACATACCCGACTGACCACTAACTACTGACAACCGACCGCCAATCATAATTATTTGCAAATAAACCAGCCCGTTCAGTTATGATTGCGGCGGTAGCCTCGCCATGTTTGCTGAGGTTACCGGCGAAAACATCCTGACTCAGACAGATCGCATCGAATTGTTGTTCTCCTCTCAAGCGCCCCGATTGAGTTCCTATTTGAGGTAATTTCCACCGGTGAATCGAACGAGGTTAGTTTCAATTGGCAGCGTCTTAATCGGCTTCTTCGTGATTGGCTTGCACGTCAATGCCCAATCGCCGGTTCCCTCGCCCACGCCTCAGGCTTCGCCAATTCCACTGCAGCTCAACACGTCCGATCCGAACCGTCCCCTCTATGGTCTCCAGGGAGTATTGGTAGAAACACTGGGAGGCAAGGTCGTCGCGAGCCAGGCGGACACGCAGACTTTCAACCCGGCTTCCGCAGTCAAACTTGCAACCGCCCTGGCAGCACTACAAACGCTGGGTCCCTGGCATCGCTTTAGTACGGGCGTTTGGACGGACGGTGTGCTCGACAAGACTACCGGGATCATCACCGGCAATCTCTACGTTTCCGGGCGTGATCCATCTTTTCACTACGAACACGCTATCAGTCTTGCTCGAGAACTAAATCAATTGGGTATCAAGCAGGTCAGCGGAGATCTCATCGTCTCGCCCGGCTTCACCATGAACTTCAATTGGTCGGCGATTGACTCCGGCAGTGAACTCTACAACACCCTCGATTCGAAGTTGAGAACAACAGCCGCCATCCAGGCCTGGACCTACGAACGGACCATTCTCAACGACCGCGCCAGCCTCGCCTCCGCCCCTAGCGTCGCAGTGATGGGCGAGATTGCGGTTGGTCCAGTAGCACCCACGGCCAAACTGTTGCTGACGCAAAAGTCCAGCAAGCTGGTGGACATTTTGAAAGTGCTGTTGTGCTACTCCAACAACTTCATGGCCGAAAGAGTGGGAGACACGCTTGGCGGCCCCGAAACAGTGCGTCAACAGCTAATCACTAAATTGGGAATCGCCCCTGCTGATCTGAGATTGTCAAGCCTGAGCGGTTTGGGTGTGAATCGTGTCACGCCTCGCGCCATGATGAAAATCTTGCGAGCACTCTGCAGCGAACTGGCGAAGAACAAACTCTCACCGTGGGCGATCATGCCCGTCGCCGGTATCGACCCGGGCACCATGCAAGATCGGTTTACCGGCAAAGCATGGCGCGGCAGTGTGGTAGCGAAGACCGGGACGCTCGGAAGAACTGACGGAGGCGCCAGTGCCCTGGTGGGCCAACTGCGCGCTGCGAATGGTGAAGTGCTCTTTTTCGTGATTATGAATCAAGACGGAGATGTCGTTAGGTTCAGAGAGAATCAGGACTACCTGGTGATGTTGATTCAGAACACCCGGGGTGGACCAAAGCCCTTCGAGTACCGCCCCTCACTGCTACTGATGCAACTCTCAAACACTGAGAGCACGGTGGCTACAAGTGAGGAGTACGAGCCGAAGGCCAAGGCACACGATTAGTACTCGGGCGTTGTAATTCTGACTTCATGCTTTGTTCTTGTTCATTGCACTTTGTGCCTTGTACTTGGTTCTTTGTACTTCGTGCTACAAACTACAAGTCACAAGAACAAAGCACCAAGCACCAAGTACAAAGTACGAAACACAAAACCGAAGTCCCAACCGCAAAAAAATTGCGCCCCGCCGATCCCGGAAGATCGACGGGGCGCTTTTTCGTCCAATCTGGCGCGGCGTGCGGCACCGCAGCAGCGGACGATCCCAAAATATCAATGAGGGCGAATTCAAAGTGAGTCGCTATTGGACCACTTCTTTCAAAAGCAAACAGCCAATGGCGTCCTGATTCCGGAGAAATACCTCAGTCAATCTGAAACATGCTCCAGCCCAACCAGTTCACCTGCCGTCGCTAGTGTGGATTTCATTTCCTATACCGTTACCAATAGTGACGGACCGACAATCAGCTTCCCGCCCGGCGTCAACAAACCGGTTGGTTTTTCCAGAGATTTTGCAATGGCACCTGCGTTGCCAACCGCTTCGCTTGCAGGGTCTGCCATGCACCGAAAGAAATCTTGGAGGCGAATATGAGAGCGCGAGCCCCTCGCAAGCGAAAATCGTCAGGCGCACAAGCCAAAAACAAGGGCTTCACACTATTACAGGTGGTGGTCGTACTGACGGTCGCAATGATTCTTAGCGCTGCGGCAGTGATGTCTATTCGGGCAGGACGCCCAGGCTTACAGCTCGCTAACGCCGCCCATCAGTTCGCCGGCTACATGGAGCGGGCGCGCGCCGATTCAGTTCGACGCAGGGCGGCTGGCGGCACTGAATCCAGTATCCAGATCGTCGACAACAGAACCTACCGCGTAACCATGGGATTCGGCGGCAGCGAAACACTTACGTCGCGCGATTTCACCCTTGAGGGTGAGGTGGTTTTCACGACTGATCCGACCACCGTCAAATTCGACTGGCGCGGTCGCCCGCTTACGGGCACTGAGGTAACGTTTGCCCTGCAGAATTCCGCCGGTACAACCCAGGTCGACGTTACCGGTTCAGGAGACGTAACGGTGGGTAGTGAGATCTTTCAAGATGCGGCTGTGCCAAACGTCAACCTGAACTCAAATGTTTCGGGAGACGTCGCGCCCGATCCAACGAACCCAAATAGCACGCCCACGCCGCAGCCGACAGCAACACCAACGCCAGACATACAGGACCCGACACCAACACCAACACCGGGTTCAGACGACCCGACGCCAACGCCGACTCCCGACCCATCTGAGGAGCCACTCCCGACACCAAGACCGACGGCAACACCAAGTCCAACGTCAACTCCCACTCCCGATCCAGGTCAAACACCGGGAGCGACGCCAACACCGACGCCCTGTGTACCAACTGTTTCTCCGTCGTCCCTGTCTGTACATAAGAACGGAGGCTCAGGCGGCGTAACCGTTTCCTTGGGCGGAGGTAGCGGCGCAGTTTCCGGGGGCGGCGCTTCGAACCTAACGATTTCTCCGGCGTCAGTGAACATTTCTACTGGCGGGTCCGCATCATTCTCGATCACGTCAAACGGCAACACTCGCGGCAACTTTACGGTGACGTTCACCACACCGTGTGGCCAGGCCAGCGTCGTTGTTTCGGTGATTAACTAAGGAGTAAAGAAGTCATGCGCTACATCGGCACTAACGCTCGGCAGGTTCATCTTGATCACGGTCATAAGACACAGAGCGAAGGCTTCACGATCTTAGAGACCTGCATTGCCATGGTGGTAATGCTGATTGCGGTATTGGGATCCGTTTCGGTCTTTGCTTACTCGATCAAAAACAATAGCGGCGCTAACGATCGAGAGTTGGCGATGGCAGTCGCGCAACAGCAGTTGGAGGCGTTGCGCAGCGTATCGTTTACCGATGAAAGTCTAAACGATGTCGAGGGCGCTACCTTCAATACAACCCGGGCGGGCCGTTCGTACGCAGTGCGCAAAACAGTTGTTTCCTCCAACCTGGTTAATGGCCAGCCAACTCTGAAGACCATAACAATTCAAGTAAATCCCGCCGGATCAGCGTTAGGTGCGGTCGCCTTGACGACCGTTCGAACCACTCTGCTAACTGGTCCTAATCGATAAGGAAGTTCCTGACTGACGAGACAAAGAAGAGAGGCGTTATGCATCAGAAATCAGACACTGCAAAAAACATGGCCGGCTTCTCCCTGGTGGAACTTCTAATTGCGATGACCGCGACCCTGGTGATGTTAGGAATCGCGACGACGGCCCTGACGACTGGTTACCGCATCCGCGATCGAGAGGAGTCAGTAACTGACGCTGCGGCTGACGCTCAGCGCGCCCTCAATATCATGTCGCGAGAGATTGCCAACGCCGGATTCAATCTCAACACAAATGGGATCGTCCCGGGTGACTCAAACGCCACGAGCATTAGGATTCGATCAAACCTGAATAAGTACGACCCGTCCGCCAGTGAAGCGTCGCAAAACGGGATCATCGACCCGGGTGAGGACATCAAGTATTTCGTCAACACGGCGAACAATACTGATTACTTAGTGCGACACGACGCCAATGCCACGGGAAACAAGACTACCGTATTAGCGAATCGCGTCGATCAAATAAGAGTGCACTATTTTGCACAGAAGGCTACGTACTCAACCGCGGACTGCGATATCACCGGAGCTTCCACGGCCGAAGTGAGCCCGAGTGATGCCAGGTATGTAGTGTTGGCCGTTTGTGTTCACGTAGGGGCGTCGGGCTCACCGAATACTGCGGGCTACCAACCGGCTTCGAACGTGTTGCTCGTCTCCGACGTGACGCTCAGGAATTCAATGCTGACAAATTACTAGCCAACTCTTTCGAGGAAGCGCTAAACGAGGTGTCAAGATGAACGCTAACCAGAGAATAGGTGATTCGCGCGAACGTGGTGCGGCGCTGATCAGCACGCTGTTGATTGCAACCTTGCTGTTGATCGTAGGGGGGGCGCTGGTGCTAACAACTCAGTTGGGCACTGGCCTGGCGATCGATTCGACTACTGAGTTGCAAGCCTATTACGCCGCAGAGGCGGGTGTGAATTCAGCCTTGAGCGTACTGCGAGGCAATGTCGCGGCGGGCGACGGAACAAAAGCAACGTTTCGCAATGCCGTCTCGCACCCAAATCTAAATACCTGGTTGAATTATGGAACGACGATCGGTGGAAACTCCGCTGTCTCGCTCAGTAACAGCCCCGTAATGGGTTATTCAGTTTCCCTTACTGATCCTGACAACACTGCCGCCGGCAAGGAACCGGTGCGCCTCAAGTTGAGTGTCACCGGCTATGGACCAAGGGGTTCCCGCAAGCAAATGGAACTAATGGTTACCCGCTATGCTTTCGACTTTTTTCCTGCGGCGACAATTTTGGTGCGTGGCAATGACAACGGCTCATCTGCAGTTAATGGTTTCGCCATCGGCGCGAGCGACGCCAAGACTTATTCCGGTTTCGATCATGCAGATCCAACTCGATCGATTCCAGTGTTTGGGGTTACCCAACCCATCGATTTTTCAACGGTGCTGACAAACGTCGAAGAGTCCAAACCAAATACGGTCTCCGCTGTGGACAAGGTCTCGCAGTTTAACAATTCGCAGCTTCCTGATTTCTTGAAGACCGCCGACAACGCGCGCGACTTTCTCGATGGAATGCAGTCGAAGGCCCAAATGCAGGGCCGATATTTCACGACCACTCCAGCGGATTTCGGTACCTATTCCGAACCTAAGTTCACCTTTGTTGATGGTGATTGCACTCTCAACGACGGATCGGGACTCTTGATTGTTACCGGAAAACTCACCAGTAACGGCAACAACGGTTTCCGAGGCATTATCCTCGTGCTTGGCGAAGGGGTAATGGAACGAGACGGCGGTGGTAATGGCGACACCTGGGGGGCGATCGTGGTTGCCAAATTCGACCGGGAGAGTCATGACGACCGGGGATTCCGGTCTGCCACTTACAACATGGAC
>DATFRK010000501.1:0-4539 GCA_035263325.1 Pyrinomonadaceae bacterium
GATTACAGCAACTACATGATCGAAAACGGGGAACGTCATTGTCTGCAGTGGAGCCCTATCGTCAGCGAAGGTGCAGAAGCACAGACGGGGGCGGTACGAAAGGGCGATCGCGCCCTTTACTACTGGATCTACCCCAACTTCATGATCAATTTGTATGACGGGGTGATGGACACGAACCTGGTCATACCGCGCGGCGTGGATAAAACTGAAGTGGTTTTTGATTTTTACTTTCCTGATGTTTCGGCTGCTGCGGGCGAACGGAATAGGGCAAGTATAGAAGTGGGCCAACGCATTCAGGACGAGGATGTTGAGATCTGCAAATCAGTGCAGCGTGGTCTTAATTCGCGTGCTTACAATGCGGGTCGCCTTTCCGTGCGACGCGAGGGAGGTGAACATCTTTTTCATCGCCTGCTCCATGCGGATTTGTCCGACGGGCTTTAGTTAGATACCACCAGGCTTTAGCCGGTGGTACTTCAGTTTCAACCTACACTCCGCGACGCCAACTTCAGCGATACCACCGCGCTTCAGCCGGTGGTACTTCACTTTCAGCCTTCGATGTCTTCCCGGTGTGCAAGTTCTTGTAGGTTGAAATTGAAACTCCACCGACTAAAATCGGTGGTATCTTTTTGGCTCTCGTGGTTTTGTAGGTTGAAGTTGAAACTCCACCGACTGAAGTCGGTGGTATCCTCCATTTCATTCTCAGCCAAAGGCGACGCATGGTCCAAGACACCCCCGCACCTTTTCCAGATACTGCACAAAAACACGGTCGCGGCCATTTACTCCGAGTCCTTGGCTTCGGCTTTGGACTGGCCGTCATTATCGGCAACACCATTGGCGCCGGTATCCTGCGCGGTCCGGGAACAATTGCCGCTCAGTTGCCCAACACCTGGCTATTCTTGAGTGTTTGGCTGGGTGGTGGCCTCTATGCGTTGCTCGGCGCCGTCTCGATTGCCGAACTCGGCGCGATGATTCCCCGCTCCGGTGGGCAATACATTTTTGCGCGCTATGCCCTGGGAGAATACGCCGGCTTCATTGTGGGCTGGAGCGATTGGATTTCGACTTGCGGCAGCACCGCCGCAATCTCCCTGGTCTTAGCTGGTTTCACCGGAGCTCTGTTCCCCGCGTTGAGTGGAAACAACACGGTGCTCGGTGTAGCAGCGGGAGCAACTATTGTGTTTGCCCTGTTGCAATGGCGGGGGATAGTTCTCGGCAGTCTTACACAAAACATCACCAGCTTGCTCAAGGCGCTTGCTTTCGTGACCCTGATCGCAGCCGCATTCATCTTTGGTGGGCGGGGCGCGGCAATCCAGGAGCAAACGCAGTCTGGGCCAGTTGGTTTCGCGCTTTTAGTGGCGATCGTTCTCTCACTGCAGACCGTCATTTACACATACGATG
Source organism: Pyrinomonadaceae bacterium (assembly GCA_035263325.1). Taxonomy (GTDB): domain Bacteria; phylum Acidobacteriota; class Blastocatellia; order Pyrinomonadales; family Pyrinomonadaceae; genus PSRF01. The sequence goes on from DATFRK010000501.1 coordinate 1,396, forward strand.
GTTGGACCGGCGTGGTCTACTTCTCAGAGGAGGTGAAGGATCCAGGCCGGGACGTTCCTCGCTCGATGATTGGCGGCGTGCTTTCAGTGATTGCCATTTACCTGCTGGTTAACCTGGCGCTCTTGTATGTACTACCCGTGGGACAGATCGCCGGTAAGGATTTCGCGGCCGGCTTTGCGGCTCAAGTGTTGTTTGGCAGCCGGGGTGACACAGTTTTTCGCGTGTTAACAATTGTTTCCATGCTCAGCGCGATCAATGCTTGCCAGTTGATGGCCACTCGCGTTCTATTCGCGATGAGCCGCGATGGTCTCTTAAGCCAGCACGTCGCCAATGTGAACCGCGGCGGCACTCCGGCTGTAGCACTTTTCCTCAGCACTGCGGTACCACTTGTCTTTATCGTGTTCGGGCAAACATTTGAGAAGGTGATCACAATTGTCGCCTTCTTCTTTGTAGCCGCCTATAGCTTGTCGTTTATCTCGGTCTTTGTACTTCGCTGGCGTGAACCTGACAAACCCAGACCTTACCGGGCCTGGGGTTACCCCTGGACCACCGGGATCGTCCTCCTGGGTTCAATTCTATTTCTTGCCGGCGCGGTTGCGAGCGATACGCGAAACAGTGTCTACGCGCTATTACTACTGGCGGTGAGCTATCCGGTGTTTCTACTACTGAAGCGACTGGCGTAATTGCCGCTTTCCCGCTAACCACAATACGGCACTGCGGCAGCCGGCATTATCAACCTGCAACTCACGAGTAGTGGTTTTAATTTTATAAGGCTGAAAACACCTGGCGATCATCTTGCCAATCTTTTTGGTGTCGCCTGTAACCAGGGCAATGACACTTGGACCAGCGCCACTCAAGGCAAGACCAAGCAGCCCAGGCACCTGCGGTAGCGCTAACACCTCGCTTAGTCCGGGCACCAGGGACTCACGTTGCGGTTGATGCAGGCGATCGCTCATCGCTTCCCAGATCAGATCGTAGCGGCGCCGGGCCAGGGCCGTAGTGAACAATGCAGTGCGCTGCAAGTTGTGAATGGCGTCAGCCCTCTTCACCATTCGTGGCAAGGCTGCTCGAGCGACACTTGTTTCCAGTTGCAGCTGAGGAGTGATGGCCAGGATCTTAATGCGCGCCGGCCACGCAGACTTGGTCGTAAAAACCTCTCCCCCGGCAGCCACAGCACTTACTACAAAACCGCCATACAACGAAGGCGCCACATTGTCCGGGTGACCTTCAAGGTGGGTCGCGTACGCCAGGAGTTTGTCGTTAGAAAGTTTGTGTTTGGTTAGCAGACTGCAAAGTTTAATCCCCGCCACCACTGCCGCGCCGCTACTGCCCAGGCCGCTGGCATTCGGAATTTCACTGCGCACGACGATTTCCACCGGAGGTAGCTCAAGCCGCTCTTGCTCAGCCGCAAAAGCCATCGACCGGTAAATCAAATTCGTCTTGTCTGTTGGTAGCGACGCACTGTTTCCGACGCCGCTGATGTGGACCTGGCAGGGTACATCGGACCCCGGCACAGGGCGCGCGCGCGCGGTCAAGTAGAGTTGCAGGGCCAGACCAAAACAGTCAAAACCCGCTCCAAGATTTGAAGTGGAGGCGGGGACGCGAACTTCAAATAACTCGTCTTTACGCTTTCCGGCCATCGCTAGTCGTTAGCAGGTTCTTGTTCGCGCATTTCGTTCAGCACTCGTTTGATTGCTGCCAGGCCGGCTTCGACGTGGACCGGTTTGTTAGCGAAACGTCCGGCAATTGAGCGTTCGCCCTCCGGCCCCCAGGAGGTTTGCAGTGTTTGTTGGTGATAGTTGATAACGTAATCCGTATCTTTAAGGACATGGCCCGTCAGCACGGCCACCACTGACTCAGTTTTTCGAATCGATCCTGCGGTCACTAGTTTCTGAATTCCGGCGACCGTGGTGGCCGATGCCGGTTCGCAACCAACGCCATCGCGGCCGATGATTGCTTTGGCATCCGCGATCTCCTGTTCGCTAACAGTCAACACAGTACCGGCTGTGTCAGCAACAGCGCGCCAGGCTTTTTTCCACGACACGGGTGCGCCAATCTTAATCGCCGATGCCAACGTGTGTGGCTGCGCCTCATTTACGATTTGCAACTGGCCACCAGCCGCTTGTTCCGCATAGAGTCGCGCGAAGGGTGCGGCGCCTGACGCCTGGACCACCGAGATCTGCGGCGCCCGATCGATGAATCCCAGCTGCACCAGTTCACGAAAGCCTTTGCCAAATGCTGAACTATTACCCAGGTTTCCGCCCGGCACCACCAGGTGATCTGGCACCTGCCAATCGAGTTGCTCCAACAGTTCAACGGCGACCGTCTTTTGTCCTTCAATGCGAAACGGATTGATCGAGTTCACGAGATAGATCCAGTTGTCTTTTGACAACTCGCGCATCGCGTTCATCGCATCGTCGAAGTTGCCCTCGATCTGGAGCACCCTGGCTCCGTAATCCAACGCCTGCGCCAGCTTGGCATGGCTGACTTGTCCGGCGGGCACTACGATCGCGCAAAGCAGATTCGCCTGGGCAGCATACGCAGCCAAGCTTGCAGCCGTGTTACCGGTGCTGGCGCAGGCGACCCAGCGCGAACCGAGCAAACCGGCCTGCGTCACAGCGGTGGTCATCCCGGTGTCTTTGAATGAACCGGTGGGATTAAGACCTTGATGTTTGAGTTTTAGTGCGTCGAGGCCACAGTAGCTGGCGGAGCGTGGCGCGTCGTACAGAGGAGTGTTTCCCTCGCGCAAGGATACGATCTTGGTCCCGGCCGCAAAGGGAAGCAGCTCGCGAAAACGCCACACCCCACTCTGATCGGCAGCAGCAAACGAAGTGCGACGGTCGCGCCAGATGGACTTTAATCGCGTTGCGTCGAGCTCACTCGTCAACTCGATATCCAACAGGCCACCGCAACGTTCGCAGATGTAGAGCCGATCATTAATGTCGTAGCTGGTACGACAGTCGGGCTCAATGCACCGTTGTAAGTAGGGTTTGGCGCCTTCGGCAATGGTCATGATCAAATGTTGGCACTATAAGGATTGGGTGTAGCAAATAGCAATTGGAAAAGTTAAGAGGAATTCCAGCAATGGCTCACGTGCTTTCTACAAGACAGCGACAACTCACCTCGCCGCAAATACCACCAACG
>DATFRK010000502.1:0-9809 GCA_035263325.1 Pyrinomonadaceae bacterium
GAGTTGAATAAGCAAAGGGCGATGAGGGATGATCTTCCCTCATCGCCTTTTTTTTTCCAAGCTACGACGTTACGGCAGTGCTTCGACGTTGATGAAGAACTTGAACGAGCCAGTCTGCTGGATGCCCAACAGGAACCGCACATTCACCGAAGCCCCATTTGCCAGCGGCGTTCCCAACGTCACCGTACCCACCGAATAAGTCGAGCCAAACGCTCCTCCATTCAATTGGCTCGGCGGCTGTTCCAACGTCGTGCCCTGTACATTCACCGTGCACGGCGTTGTTGCCACCCCGTTCGAAGCCAAACACGTGGCCGTATCGTTGATACCCGAGACGACCACCAACGTTGAAGTTCGCGTCCTCAGGTCAGCGATTGCCGAAGGCGCGGGGAAAGTGGTCATATCGATCACTCTAAAGCGCAATCGAGTGATCGGCCCACCACTGCCATTGACGATGCGCCGGCGAATATCGAGCGTGCCGAAGGTCGAGTTATTCGCCGGGTCGCTGGTGAAGTCGCGTACGCGGTTAGGCGCACTTGGACCACCAACCGTTCCATCGAGGAGTAGACCGCTGATCGTCGTGTTCACGAGTGGCGCAGAGAGGTTTTCCGGTCCCGGCGCACCCAGGCGCTGCCCGCCACCCGCTGAGGTACCGTTCGTGTCCACGAAGTAGAAGTCTGCAGCGTTATTGTCCGTGTCGGCTACGGCTCCGCCTGACGGACAGGGGCCCATCGTGGTGATGGAACCGTGCTTGCCGCAATCGTCACGACGGAACGAGTAGTCGATCGAAAACGGCGTCAGCGCCGGATAACCCGTTCCCTCTTTGTAGAGGGTGTTGGCTTCACTGGTTGAGCCAACGGCATCAAGCCGGTTGGCGAGGTTGAAAGTTGTGGCGCTGCTGAAGAGACCGATGCCGGCGTTGTCCGGAATGTCAGTCGTGTAAGTGGCATCGCCGGTTGCGGTCGTGCCGTTGCCCGCCGGATAAGATCCAAGGGCATAGCCAACCGAGTTGACACAGAGGAAGTGGCCCTTCGGCGGAATGACCGTGTTATTCGGAATAGTACAGCGCAATACACCATCCGAAGCCGCGATGCCGTAGCCGGCAGATCCGTCGGTAGCGCCTACTATGTGCGAAGTGTTAGTGGTGTTGTAGATCTCGATGAACTCATTCTGTGCGCCGTTCGGGTTGGGCCCGCGCAGACGGAATTCGCTGATGATGAGTTGGCCGGCAGATACCGGCGCATCATCGTTCGTGATAGTCAGCACCGCGGAGTTCGGTATCCCGAGGGTTGCACCACCCTGTGGGTTGTTGAGCGCAAAGTTGACAGTCTCATCCGGCTCGAAGGTACTGTCGCCGTTGACGGTGACAATGAGATTTCGCGGAGTTGAATCACCGGCATTCCAGGTGAGCGTGCCTGTCGCAGATCCAACCGTGTAGTCGTCGGGGGCAGTAGCGGTGCCGTCCGTGACCTGGTAGTCAACCGCGACATTACCGTCGACACCGCCCACGCGATTGACGACGACAATGAAGGGATGGATGTGGTCCGACTCACTATCACTGTAGGTTGCTGACGAGAACTGGAAACTACCAGCAGCTATCGCTGACGACTCGGCGAGAGTCCAGTCAGAGAAGGCCGAAACACCGTTGATGGTTGCCTGGGTTGTGGTCGGCGTTGCGGCGGGCGGAATGTTGTTAATCAAGGTGCCGCCGTTGTTCTTCACAAACACGTAGTTGGCCGCCGTCCCCACCACGTCCGTCGCCAGGTAGTTAAAGGTAAGATCGGCGACGTTTCCGCTGATGTTGTTTGAGAGCGTCCAATATCTCTGCAGCGCGTTCGTGCCTGAGATTTGCGGCAACTTACCCTGCACGGCCCGGACGGTAAAGTCGCCGGGGAACGTTCCCGCTGTAGCGTTAACGGTAACCGGTGAAAAACCGTTAGCCGTGCCGACTTCGAAATTCTTGCTAGCGGCCGCGGCAAAGGACTTGCGGAAATTACCCTCAACATAACCGTTGGTACGTGTCACTGTCGCCGTGCCCGAACTGAGGCTGAGCGTGTTACCACCCGTCACGACGCGCCCGTTGGTCAAGGTAAGCGCCGTTCCGGTGTTCGCACAGGTAAGGTTGCCGCCCGTGAGTACAAGGGTGTGGGTTGGATCATTGTCGTCGTAGGTCATGCTGGTGACTGTGCGCGTGGGGTTGATTTCCGGCCCAGTCGTCCTGGTCAACGTCGTGCGCAGATAAGAAACGGTCTGGCCGCCAGTGCCAAGATTAAAGGTGAACGGTACGTCGAAACTGCCAGCTGCTGTCGGCGTTGTAGTGTTGCCGATTTGGACAATACCGGTGGTCGCTCCGCCATTGCCGAGTGTGATTTTGTTTGCATTGGTAACACTACCCGAGAACAGGCGAACAGCGCCGACCGTAAGGTTTGAAACGCTCGGGTCAAGGGTTAGTCCCATGTCAGCCTGGATCGCCATGTTGGTTATCGGGGCAGTGAACGTACCTATGCCCGTGTAGTTGACAGGGGCAGTGGCGCGGAACCAGACGAAGTTTGAGCTGGCCCCGTTGTGCGTGAGCGTTCCGTTATTGGTCAAGGTGGTACCGTCAAAAAGGAAGACGACGTTGCCAAGATTCAACGTCGTACCCGGGTTGACGGTGATGTTGAGCGAGATGTTGTTGAAGTTGACGAGGGTAGTGCTCCAGCTCGCAGAATGGTTGGCCGACGTGTTCGTTAGCACGAGGTTAGGAACAACACCCCGCAGCACAAAGGCTTTCGCCGCACCGGAGGCTGCGTTGCCCAGTTGCAGTGTACCGCCGGTGACGTTGTTGATACCTCCGCCGGCTTGATTGCGATAGTCGATGCCTCCCGTGCTCGCGAGTTGGTGGACAATGGTGCCGCCGCTGAAGTTGATGACAGAAGTGAGCGACGTGCCAAGATCGAAGCTCCCTAGAGTGGTGGAGGCGTTGCCGATGGTGCAGACCGTGATCGTGCCACCGCTCTGCAGGTAAGTGATAACGTTGGCAGCGGCCGCGACACCGAATCTACCGCTCGCGTTGACCGAACCACCTTCAACTATGATGCTGCTGCCTGAAGCAAACCCCATCGAGTTGCCAGTGGCGGTACCAATGTTGAAAGTGCCTTGCGTGATGCGGAGCAAACCGTTCGTTGTCGGTGAACCATTTTGTCCGGCGACGATGAAGTTCGGATTGTTAAGCCAAAAGCCAGTCGTCGCGCCGATGGTGTAAGAGGCAGCGGCAAAGACGCGGTTAGTCGCGGTGAAGGTGCCGGAGATTTTCAGCGTACCGTTAGTCAGGTTCAGGAAGCCAGCCGAATCTGTATTCACGCCCTGCACCGTGAAGTTGCTGACGGTGACATCAAGCACCGAAGCTGATGATGTTCCCTTGTTGACGGTTAGGGTGCGGAGGTTAGTCGTCGCGCCACTCCCACTGAAACTATTGTTGCTGGCACTGGTGAAAGTTAAGTCAGCTCCTGCCGTGTTCGCATTCGTGCTGAAATCGAGCGTGCCGTTGTTGGTCAGATCAGCGCCGACGGTCAGCACGTGACCTGTTTGCGTACCGGTCGCTGCCGATTGGAACGTGCCGTTGGTGGCGATGTTTACATTAGTGCCAACGTTGAGAGTACGCGCGGTTGTCGGCTCCCATTGCAGGACAGCCGGAGTGCCTCCAGTGCCGACGCTGACCGTAAAGGCAACGGCCGCTGTGTCGATAGTGACGGTCGACCCATTCACGATGGTTACATTGTCGTTGACTGTAGGTACTACGCCGCCCACCCATGTCGCCGGCGCACTCCAGTTGCCGCCCGCGGCTGTCGAAGAGATGTTACCTGCCGGATTAGTCGTCACGCTGTTCTGCGCCGGACCACCGAGCGCGCCTTCGCTGACCGCGTAGACCTGGTAGAAATAGGTCGTCGCTGGTGACACCGTATTATCGGTGAACGAGGTTGCGTCAACGGCTGTCTGCGTCATGAAACTATAGCTGGCGCCGCCATTCGACGAGCGGTAAATGGCGAAGCCAACCTCGTTCGAAGAGTTGTCGGTCCAATTGAGCGTGGTCGTGGTGGCGGTCGTACCGGTGAAGTTCAGCCCGGTAGGAGCGTTGGGAACTGGTGGAGTGAAAATGTAGGCCGTTCCCAACGTGATCGAGTTAGTTTGGGCGTTATTTGCCGCCGCGTAAGAGACGGTGTTCCCGTTCGTGGTGACGCTCGCAAAGTTGCTGGCGGCGCCGGACTGGAGACCGACGGAGTAGCCGCCGTCAACGGCATTCGCAGCCTGGATCGAGCCGTATACAAATTCGATGAGGCCGGTGGACTCAAGGAGCCAGGCCTGAAAAGTACCGTTGCCGTTGCCCGCGCAGCCGCTGCCGCGCGTGATCTGCATGTTCTGCCATTCGACAACGAGTTTGCGGTTTGGCGCCACGCCCATCAGCTTGTAATGGACCTTGCCGTTTGCGCCGGTGCACAAGTCGTCCCAGTAGGCGCCAATCTTCGGCGCGTCGGTCGTCGTAGCGAGGCTGTTGGTAAAGCCAGTGGAGATGACCGTTGGTCCCAGCCGCAGGAGACCGTTGGCGTTGGCGGAGAACTGCGTCGTGCGCACACCGTCGTACCAGAAGTCGAAGCCGATGTTTGTAACCGCGGAAGCCGTGTCGTCCTGATTGGCAGCAACGAGTTGCGTCGTGCCGGTCGACATGTCATCGAGAGGTATGCCGGTTGTGGCCGCGAATGGGTAGCTTGTCGCCGTAACCAGATTCTTGCTGAAGCCCTCGTCAACCGGCGCTGGTTGATCGTCTCCCGTATCTTGTTGTTTTAGTGACGCGTGCGCCATCTGTTCGACCGGCTCTGGTAGCGGTGCTGGTTTGGTGGCCGGTAGCTTGTTGTCGAGCGAGATGGTGCTGCGCTTCTGCATGAAAGCACTCGGGCCGGTTAGGCAAAGCAGAAGGCCGCAAGCAAAGAGAACAATTACGGTCCGGACCAAGAGACGTTTCAAGGGGAACTGATTGGCGAAAGTGGGCATGGGGGTTTCTCCGAATTATTGAGATGGGCGAACATAGCGCAGACGATTTGCCACGACCGCGAGTGGGCCATCGTCGATAGGAATATGGAGATAATGGTCTTGTTGGCAATCTTGTGGTGCCTAAGACTTGTCAGCAGAATTTTCGCCAGCGGAGTGCGACTTGAAACAGCCGTACTTAGGGCCGTCGGCAGGCTGCATGACTGCGGGTCCTTTTTTCTTTACAACCCTGGCTCGTACTGCACCGGCTTCACCCGCCAGGATGCAGATCACCGAAAGTTAAAGATAAGTAGATACTGGTGAGGTTGAATTCAGGTTAAGGCGGTGTATCAGCTGGTGAGGCTGAACTCTAAGATCAAGAAAAGCTAAAGTCCTGCGCGAAGAAAGTCAAGAGTAATTAAGAAAGGGCTTCCAAGATGGAAGCCCTAATCTATTTGAAACCAAATGGTGCACCCGGCATGATTCGAACATGCGACCCCCTGATTCGTAGTCAGGTACTCTATCCAACTGAGCTACGGGTGCGTGGACCTTTCTTTTATCACACCACTTAACTTACCAGCAAACAGCCAATCCCTTCTAAAGGTCATTGTTGCTTTAAGGTTTGCTCGTAAGCCCGAATGTAGCGTCTGACATCCTCTTTGCCATCATCAGATCTTGCAAAACGCAAATATCTTTGACCTGCATCATACGCCGCCTTTGGGTTACTTATCCTGAGGTCATACCAGGCTTTATATGAGGAGAGCTGATGCCTCCATGTGTCTCGATCTCCTTCAATCGGAGACCTATGATTAGCGTCAAGCTCCTCTGGGTCAGTCGCCTTGGGAAGGGCTTGGTCTGAAGACTGTTCCTCGCCTGTAAGTAGCGATCCTACCCCGGGTATCGTACCTCCCGATCTTGATTTATTTAGCGTAGATTTATTTACCGTAAATACGGGTCTTCGTCCCGGTATCGGAGTGGGTGTCGGCGTCTCCTCTGTTTGTTTTTGATATTCAGTCGGACTGGGTTTCGGGACTTCACTTGGAGTTGATGTTTGGGAAGGAGTGGCGCCACTAATCTGGCTGGAAGACTGACTCGATGTGGAAGGAGGTGCACCTGGCGCAGGAGACATAGTTGCTGAGGCTACTTGTTGGTCAGCTTGCTTGCGTCTAAATAGTTTATCGAAGTTCGCAATGAGGGCAGCAGTAATGGTCCCTGTTAAGCCAATTAGAGCAACGATAATCAGCACTCTTGAGTCTTTCGTGTCGGGCATGAGAGAAGGCCCTCGCTAACCAGGGAAGTGGACTGAAATATAGAAGAAACGGAAGGTGGGTGCAAACAAGAAGCTGTCTAAAACTTCCTTAATCGGAGGGTTTTTAATTGTGCTCTTCCCGCAGGTTAATACATCCCAGTAGCAAGAACCACAATCTACGGCAAGAGAGGATGGGTAAGGATTCTATAGCCTTCGGTCGCTCTCGAGAGATCTCAGAGTAGTGATCTCAGATCTCAAATCCGCCCAACACCCGCGTCGAAAGGCTAAAGCTCGAAGGACAAAGGTCGAAGACCGAAGACCCACGACCGTTATCTCGCAAAATACCCGGGCCGCGTCCTAGCAATCAGATCCGTGTTCGGGACCTCGATCTTGATCTCGTGCCATTTGCCGCGCGCTCGATCGCCAGTGGCCTGGTAAGCGACCGTGTAGAGTGTGCGCAAGTCGGCGGCTACTTCCCGATAGAGTTGGGCCATGTTCTCCAGGCGGTTGATTTCGTTCAGACGGCCGCCGGTGCGATCGGCCAGGGTTTGCATCCTGGTGCGCGCCGCTGTGTAGATGCCGGTGATGTCTGGTCCAGGCAATGGCAGTCGCTTGGGATCGCCCGAAGGCAAGGCCAGCGGATAAATCGTTACGCCCTGGCGGTCCGCGGCAGCGAGTACGGAGTTGAGTTCAGAACTCGATTGCGGCTTGATGGCAGCCAGCGCTTCCGCATCTGTTTGGGCCCGAGCCACCGACTCGCGATCGACTTTTCTTAAACCCGAATCCAGGCCATCTGTTAGTACCACGATTGCTTTGCGCCGTTTGCCCTCTTTATCCAGCTCCTTCAACGCATACTTTAAAGCGGAGTAAAGGTACGTCTCGCCGGCGCCATCGGCGATGTCGATGGCGTAATACGTCTTCTTACGATCGGTACTGAACCCCGTCAAGGGTTTGATCTTGGCGTTGAACTGGACCACCGCCACCCGATCATCGGGCGCGAGCGCATCGAGAAAGCGCTGGCTGGCCAGTTTCAACTGTTGCCGGAAGTTGATCGTTGATCCGGACATATCCAACAACAGCACCAGGCTGAATGGCGCCTGGGCCGGTTCAAAATGTTGGATTGACTGCTTGACCCCATCTTCATAGACGGCGAAATCGTTCTGCGAAAGTGAGGTGATGGCCCGCCCCTGGCGATCAACCACGCCAATGTTTAGTTGCACAAAGGAGACGTCGGTGGTGACAACATCTTCGGGATCCTGCGCCTGTGCGGGGCCAGCACTAAAGAAAAACACGGTTAATAAAAGACCCAGCGGCCAGAGTCGGAGAGCAGGGAAAATTGTTTTGCCAGCAATGTATTGCATCTTGGAAATAGTCCGCCGAGTATGCCCGCACCCGGATGAAATTTCAAATTTGGAAAGTGTCTTGTTCGGACGCTGGAAAAGTGCGGGAAGTTGCTTGCTTTTATGGTTTTGGCCTTGGGTCTTATCTTCCCTTCAGGCAAATCTCTGCGCTTACCTCAGCGTGCTCTGCGTCTCAGCGGTGAACACCTCTTAACAATCACTCTACCTGGAAGGGAAAAGCATGTCGCCCTAGCCCTAATCGAGCCGACCCTGGTACCTGACACGTTGGTGGAATTTTTCCAACGACTCGGTGTTTGAGGTGATTGCTACAGCGGTCACCGCGACGCTGAGAACGCTGAGGTAGGCGCAGAGAGTTGGGGCAGGCCGAGATATTTTGTGGTACGGGTATGGAAAACACTCCCGGCAATCTATAATGCCCGAGCAGAGAATTTCCTCAGTAAGAGAAGCGTCAACTCCTCACATGCATCGACCAAATTTCTGTTGTGACTGTGGCGGCAAGCTTGTGCGGTTGCGTTGGTATGCCTGGACCAGTCGCAAGTTTTGTGACTCGTGCGTCGGGCAGTTTCGCAAAGAACGCTGGCTGGCGCCGTTATTGGTGATCGTGGCGGCCTTGTGTTTGGGTATTGCTATCGGACATGCAATGCGGCCCAAGGCACCACCGCTTATCATCCAGAGGCAAGCGAATTTAGCGACGCGGCAGACCGGTTCAAGCGCGACGAATGAACCCGCGATCGTTGAAGAAAAGATCTACACCTGTGGCGCACGGACCAAGAAGGGCACGCCTTGCTCGCGACGTGTGCATGGTCCAGTGCGTTGTTGGCAACACAAAGGGCTGCCGCCGATGTTGCCGCAAGAGAAGTTGTTAATTAAGGAGTGAGTGGAAATTGAATTGAGATTGTAGGTACCGCCAAGTCTGATCCCAGGGTAGCTCCTCAGTCGCAACCCTGGGCTTTGAGACTTAAACCACTTTTGGGTTCGAGGGGTTAGATTACTGTTGCGACGCCTTAGACGTCTCCTTGATCGTCTTCACTGGTGGCGCAGGCTTGCCGGGCAACTTCACCGGTGACTTCAACTTCGTCATCACCTCACTGATGGCCCGCTCCAATTGGGGATCTTTACCGTTGATTACTGACTGCGGGTCGTTGTCAACTTCAATGTCCGGATCGACTCCATAACCTTCGATGATCCACTCGCCGGTCTTACTCGCAAAGCCCGACTCCGGAACATTCACTGTACCGCCATCGATTAGTTGCCCGCGATTGGTAATGCCGACGACTCCGCCCCACGAACGCTTGCCGATCAGTGGACCGAGGCCGGCCTCGCGAAACATTGCCGGAAAGATATCGCCGTCGGACGCCGAGTTGCCGTCGAGAATCGCCACCATTGGGCCAATGAAAACACCATCGGGATAGGTTTGCGCCTCGTCGTTGGTGCGGGAATAGTTCAGCGCCAGCAACTTGCGTCGTAAACGCTCGATGAGCATACGCGAAACATTGCCGCCGCCATTGGCTCTCACGTCAACGACCAGTCCTTCTTTATTCAGTTGCGGGTAGTACCACTTGATGAATTCGCGAATTCCATTTGCGCCCATGTCGGGAATGTGAATGTAACCAACCCGGCCCCCGGTGGCTTTCGCAACTTTCTCGCGATTACTGTTTACCCAATCCAAATAGATCAAGTTTTGTTCATCGGTAATCGGGCGATAGGAAACGGTCCGAGACCCTTGCATCGTCGGCGCGTTGTTCAAGGTCAGTGATACGGGATTGTCGGCCTTGTTGCGCAGCAAGCGATAAGGATCGTCTGTCGCCTTCAATTCCTCGCCGTCGATTGCCAGGACGTAATCACCCACACTGGCGTTCACGCCGATTTCCGAAAGCGGCGAACGATAGACGTCTTCCTCATTTTCACCGGCAAAGATTTTGGAGATGCGATAACGACCCGCCTGCTGATCCAGTTCAAAACGGGCGCCGGGTAGACCAGAACGCGGTCGCGGAGGAATCTGAAAGTCTCCGCCGTCGATATACGCGTGCTGGATGGTCAACTCCGAGATCATCTCGCTAATCACGTAATTCAGATCCGACCGGTGGGCCACATATTTCAACAACGGCTTGTATTGTTCGCGTAAGGCTACCCAGTCGTAACCATGCATGTTTGGCACATAAAACCAATCACGGTAGCGGCGCCAAACCTCGTTGAAG
>DATFRK010000503.1:0-6434 GCA_035263325.1 Pyrinomonadaceae bacterium
AGTCTGATTGAGAGCGAACTGTTCGGGCATGAGCGCGGCTCATTCACCGGAGCGACTGGGAAGAGAACTGGGCGCTTTCAGTTGGCAGATGGTGGGACGATCTTTCTTGATGAGATCGGCGAGTTGCCGTTGGAACTGCAAGCAAAGCTCCTGCGAGTGTTGCAGGAGGGGGAGTTCGAGTCGCTTGGGAGTTCGCAAACTATCAAAGTGGACGTGCGTGTTATCGCGGCCACCAATCGTGATTTAGCAAAGTCGATGGCCGCCGCGCAGTTTCGCGAAGATCTCTTTTACCGGTTGAATGTTTTCCCCATTACAGTGCCGCCGCTGCGAGCGCGTCGTGAAGACATCGCTTTGCTGGCAGATGCCTTTCTGGGGCAGTCGTTGCACAAGCTCGGTCAAACGGTGGAGCCGCTTAGTACTGAAGCAATCGCGCAGCTTAATGCCTATGAATGGCCTGGCAACGTTCGTGAACTACAGAATGTCATTGAACGGGCGGTGATTGTCTCGGACGATGGTCGTCCTAATCTGGCCAGAGCGCTACCGGGGTTGGCACTGTCAAGCGGCAGTGAAGTCCGGACGTCAACCTCCGTCGACAGGGTGCTCACGGTTAGCGAGCTTCAGGAACTCGAAAGGACAAATCTCCTTGCGGCCTTGAAAGCCTGCGACTGGCGAGTTGCTGGCGACAACGGCGCCGCCAAACTTCTCGGCATGAAAACCTCCACTCTAAACTCCCGCCTCTCCGCCCTCGGATTAAAGAAACCTAAGCCTTAATCTGCGCCGCCCGGGCCTTCGTCTACAGGTCCGGAGCTAAGTCAGTCTCGGGATCGAACCGTGAGTTCTCCCGCTGTCTATCACTTCTGCGTAATCTGTGTAATCTGTGTAATCTGTGGATAGCCTTACGAAATCTCGCTACGAAATTTCACGACTCACGAAATCTCATCATTATTTTTGCGCCAATTTACTAGCACATCTGAGCGGCACATCTTCTGCAATGCTCAACGCGGGCGTACGAGATGTCAGTAAAGAGAAAGGAAACGACAATGCAAGAGGTGGCAGTAAAAACAAAGGTAAATGGACTGGAGATTGACCGTCTATTCGAAACCATCAATGCGATCAAGCAGAATACAGATCTGGCAGATTTCAAATTCCGTCTAAGCAATCGCTGGATCGGCGGGGCTTTGAATCGCTCGATGATCAAGAACTTTTTCGGCGCCAGGAAGGACCATCAGCATCCAGAGCCATTTGTGTTGGATTCAGATGAGCCTGTTTTGTTGCTGGGTGAGGAAACAGTGGCCAGTCCGGTTGAGTATTTGTTGCACGCGTTGACGGCCTGCGTGACTTCGGCGCTGGTCTATCACGCGGCGGCCAAAGGCATTCAACTCCAGGAAGTAGAGTCGAAGGTTGAAGGTAAGATCGATCTGCGCGGCTTCCTTGGTCTCGACGAGAATGTGCGCCGTGGTTACCAGAACATTCAAATGAAGTTTCGCATCAAAGCAGATGTCCCCGACGAGCAATTGGAAGAGATTCTTCGTCTTGGTCCAACGTTCTCGCCGGTCTTTGACAGCGTGACTAACGGCGTCAACGTCGAAGTTAGCTTGGAGAAGTAAATCGCCCGAGACTTCATTCCCACTCCTGAGGCCCGCTGCCAAAAAGGCGGGCCTTCTTCTTATCCGCCGTCAACCCGTTGGCTCCTCCTTTTGCCCGCAGCCAGACCGCAAGCCTCTCCTCTTGCCCACCGTAAATAAAATCGGCGTAGTCTGCGTAATCTGTAGATCACTTCATCACACCGTTATAGAATCCCACCCGAAAATCAATCCCAGACTTGTTTTTCAATGGAGGACACAATGAAAAGAAGAGCTTTAGCATTAACTCTCCCGTTATTTCTCGTGGCGGTAGCGCTAGGTGCCACCAGCCCACACATGGGCACTTGGAAACTCAATGAGGCCAAATCAAAGATCCCGGCAGGTGCGTTAAAGAACAATACCGTCGTCTACGAAGCTGTGGGCGATCAGATAAAAGTCACAGTTGATGGTGTTGACGGTAGCGGAAATGCCGCCCACAACGAATGGACAGGAAAGTTTGACGGCAAGGATTACGCAGTCACTGGCGACTCGACCGTAGACACGCGCTCCTACCGTCAAATCAACAGCCGCACGTTGGCAATCACAAACAAGAAGGATGGAAAAGTAACAACATCGGGTCGCATCGTGGTCTCGGCAAATGGCAAGTCCCGCACCGTCACCACGACTTCCACCGATGCTAAGGGTAAGAAGTCCACCACCGTCGCCTTCTACGACAAGCAGTAGCCGGACCATTCTCACAGCACCACTTTGAAGCGACCACCGGCCGCCTAAAGACGCCACCGTTCGACACCACCGGGCTTTAGCCGGTGGTCCTTCAATTTCAGGCTATCCAGGAGCCCAGCAAAACACAGAGACCGTCGGCTTCACCTACCAAATTTGAAACCATGATTACTTAGAATGCGAAATTGAGTCTGTCTAGATTCAGTTGAAATATTTCTTGCGGTCTTGTCATCTATAATAAAGGACTAGTTGTAGTCTTTTCTGCCTCGAGACCTCACTTGAGGACTCGGGACCCTTGACAAAGGAAAACTCGATGACATGTAGGTGTAATTTTCAGCTCCCCACTCACTCTCCTTTGAGGACCATGAGCAGCATTAATTCTTGATACAGAGGAAGTTCGAATCTCTCCCCGCGGCGTAGGTCATACGTGTGTACTGGCGTCGCCGGCAAGGTTCGGTGAAATGAAATAACTGGCAACGCGAATCCGAACTGGCTAAGATGTCGCTCGACAAACCAGACAGCGCCACCAGTCGGGTTTTCAGATCATCCGTCGCCCCTTCCTCCTAAACGGGGATCATGAAATGTCCTGGCAACAACCACTAGATCCCACGCTTGCCCTAGGTCACGCACTGTGCCTGGAGATCGTGGGCCATTCCAGTCTCGCCCACGAGCGCCAGCAGCAACTCGCTGAAAAACTGAACGGAATCCTGGCCCATCACAGTGAGGGAGCAGCAGCAGAGTCGCATCAAATCAGTGGCGACGGAACGGTATCCGTTGTTTTCCTTCATGATCCGAAAGAGCCGCTAAGGTGCGCCATTGAGATCGCAGAACAGATCCCCGACGCGCTGCGCATGGGCATACATACCGGATCCCTACAATCGTTGGCTAAAGGTGACGATCAGTTGGTGGACGCGGTGGTTGAGGATGCCCGCCGCATCATGGAGTGCGGCGACGCGGGCAACATCCTGGTGTCAGAGATATCGGCGGCGGTGCTGTTATCGAGCCGTGAGTTTCAAGGCAAATTAGAAGAATTTGGCGAGGCTGAGCTGGAGCCGGGCCGCGTGGTCCAACTCTTTAGCTACAACGATCAAGGGGCGAGTCCAGAAACCGCTACTAAGGTTGAAGCCGAGCTGCCCACGGTGATCGACGGTCGCTATCGACTGCTGGAGAAACTGGGCCAAGGGGGAATGGGTCGGGTGTACATGGCGCTTGATACTCGCCTCGATCGTCACGTGGCCCTCAAGCTGCTGACACCGCATCACGATAATGAGCATTATCGCAGTCGGTTTTATCATGAGGCCCGGGCGGCTTCACGACTCAACCATCCGCACATTGCCACCATCCACGATTACGGGACCACCTCCGACAATCATCAATACATTGTGATGGAACTGGTTAGAGGCGAGACGCTCTCCAAGGTGCTTAATCGTGGTCCACTTCGTATCGAGCAGACGATACAGATCGTTGCCCAGGTAGCCGAAGCCTTAGGTGAAGCTCATCGGCGTGGGGTAGTTCATCGCGACATCAAACCGGGAAATGTGGCCATTGACGAAGCGGGGAAAGTGAAAGTTCTGGATTTTGGGCTTTCGAAACAGATGCCCACGGTTGATTCAGATGTGCCTAGTAATGCAGAAGGCCCTCAAAGTGGTCTAAGTCAGTCCGGTGTTATTCTCGGCACGCCGCTATATCTCTCACCCGAACAGGCAAAAGGTGTGACGGTTGATGCGCGCAGCGATATTTTTTCGGTCGGCTCGATGCTCTATGAATGTCTCACGGGACACGCGCCTTTCGCGGGCGGGAGCATCCTGGAAATCTGTTCAAACGTCATTCACCTGCAGCCACAGGCACCATCTAAGCTTAATCCGAACGTTCCGACAGAGTTGGACCAGATCAATCTCAAGGCCCTCGCTAAGGAACCTGACGGCCGTTACCAAAGTGCCGACGAATTGCGGGATCAATTGCTCGCAGTGCAGAGCCTCCGGCATGAACTCGGGACTGCCAGTACGAAAGTATATCCCGCGCCCAGCAAGACTCCGACCTGGCGCGATCGTGTCAAACGCCCGGAATATTGGATTCCGATTGCTGCCGCGGTGCTGTTGCTAGGCTCAGTGGGTCTGTGGGCCACTAGAAATCGTCGTACGGCCGACACCAGCCAACAATCAGCAGCCCAAACCTGGTACGTTCGTGGTACCCAGAGTCTGCGGGATGGCGCGTATTTCGCGGCCAGAAAGACTCTGGAACAAGCAGTCAAAGACAATCCACGATTTGCGCTCGCTCATGCTCGTCTGGCAGAAGCTTACATGGAGCTTGATGTAACTGATTTGGCGGCCCAGGAGATGTTGCGTGCGGAAGACGGTCGGCAAGACTTGAGCGAAGTGGATGGGCTTCGCCTGTCCGCAATAAAAGCCACGGTCCAACGTGACTTTCCCACCGCAGTCCAAACCTATCAAACACTGCAGCAGCGACTTGGCACTCAGGAGAATATCGATGTCGATCTAGGACGCGCCTACGAGCGGAACAACCAGACCGACAAAGCCATCCAGAGCTTCGAAAGAGCGACGCAAATCAACTCCGAAGATGCAGCCGCATTTGTTCATCTGGGAAAGTTATACGGCCGTAGACATGAGGCTGACAAAGCGCTGGCTGCGTTTACCAGGGCTGAAGCGTTGTATGAGTTAACCAGCAACACGGAAGGCCGGGCCGAAGTGCTCTTTCAACGTGGTTTCTATTTCTACGTGGTAAGTAAGTACCAGGAAGCAAAAGCCAACCTCGACAAGGCCTTCAGTGTCGCCTCCGAGAACACCAATCAACAGGTTCGCATCCTGATGCCGCTGAGTAACGTCTACTGCTTTTCGGGTGAACCGGAGAAGGCGCTAAAAACGAGTGAGAATGCCGTTGCGATGGCCCGAGCGAACGCTATGAACGTGCTTACGGCCCAGGCGCTTGTCGGGCTTGGGTCGGCTCATCAATGCGCTGGCCACAATGCTGAGGCTGAGAAATACGTAGCGGAAGGCTTATCGCTTGCTCGCCGGTACGATGCGCGTACTACCGAAGCGAGGGCGCTGCTCACCTTAGGAAGTGTCCAGGTTCAAGCAGGTAAGACAGATGAAGGTTTGCAGAACGTTCAGTCGGCGTTAGCGCTGTATGAAAAGTTAGGTGGTGATTCTGATGATCCCTTAAGCGGACAGGCTATTCTTGGCAGGGGCTTGCAACAGAAGGGTGACTATCCCGGAGCACTAAAGGCGTTTGGCGATCTTCTTTCCCGGGTTGATCCGTCAGATTACGACCGAGCAGCGTTCGCTCACGAGGGACTGGGAACCGTGAAGTTGTTGCAGGAAAAATATCCCGAGGCGCTCGGGGAGTATCAGTTGAGTCTGCGTGCTAATCAAGCGAAAGAGGATCGGCTAGGCGAAGGGTTTGCTTATTCGAACCTCGGGAATGCCTTGTGGCGGCTGGGCCGATATGACGAGGCTCGGAAAATGTTTGATCAGGCGTTAGGCAACGGCAGTGGTCCAAGTGGGTATGAGAACCTGCAACAGGAGGTACAGACAAATGAACTGGAGCAAGCGCTGAGCCGGCGCGACTTCCCGATGGCGGCGAGAACTGCCGGGCAGATTCTTAGCCTCAAAAATCTGGATCCTGGTGCAGGAGTACGAGCTAAGCGGGCGTTAGCGCTAGTTGCCCTCAACGCCGGAAAAGCCGCGGAAGCTAAGAAACTTTGCGATGAGGCGATTGCTAAAGCAGTTGACTTAGGTGACCCGGCGCTGCTATACAGTGCGCGCTCAACACTCGCCCAGGTGCTGTTGGAGACCCAGGACGCAGCTTCAGCACTAAAGACCATAACGGAAGACCTTAACCACCTCGTCAGCAAAGATCAGCAGGAATCCCTCTGGCAGGCCTATTTATTCGCCGCTCGCGCGAGTGAGAAATTGGGCGATACAGATAGCGCTCTTAAGTACGCGGCGCAGTCTCGCGAGGTGTTGGCTTCTATCCATAACACGTGGGGTGAGCAAGCGTATCAGCTCTATATCAAACGACCAGACGTTAATTCTATGTTGGGCCAACTGAACAAACTCCCAGCCTAGAGCGGCTTCAATCCTCCATCCCCAAGGAGCACTAAGATGAAAACAA
>DATFRK010000504.1:0-4042 GCA_035263325.1 Pyrinomonadaceae bacterium
CCACGCGCGCAAGCGCCCTCCGCAAAAATTCCCTCGGTGTATCGGCGTAATTCCAACGACAAGCGAAATAATATTGATCGGGGTTCAGCCTGCGCCCGAGTCCGCTTGTTCCTGGCGGCGGGGCCCGCAGAAATAAATATGCGTATTTTGGATTCTGCAGATCGGCCTTGGTAAATAGAGCAAGATCTTCGTTCGCAGCCATTCCGAGATCGTGTGGTCCGCCAAAGGTCGACATTTTGCCTTCTACGCGGAAGAGAATTTCCTCCGGTTGTACTGGTAATGGCCGCGGCGGGGCGGCCTTTGTTCGCAATTTTGAAGGCTTTCGACGCGAGGATTTTCTTGTCGGATTTCCGCGAAATTTTCGCTGTGAGCGCGGCCGGCTTACTCGGTGTGTCCCCAAGCCACTTTTGTGTGCGGATTTTCGGCGAGAAGACTTCGCTCTCTTGGGAGCGCGAGATTTCTGCGGTAACCGCCGCGTAGCTCGCTTGCTAGAATTTGGTTTCCGTCTGCGCGGAGGCATTCGTATTTACTTATCGCGGCTTACGGCCACGCGGTGCCTTTGGTAACACCAAGAGTTTCAAGCACTCTGCGGTCGAGGCCACGCAAGATGTGTCGCATCAGATTCAATGTACCCTCGGTCAGGAAATATGCGCCGTGAATGTCTCCGACGTTCTTCTGGAAGAAGCTCGAGCAGTCCACATCCCACACGTTATCTGTTGGCGAAGATACATCCGCCGTTGGCGGCCGATGGGGGAGACCACTGCGACCCAGGCGCCGCATGCCAAAATGCTTCAGACCTGCGGACGCGCCGAGGACAGTGTCGCGTCCAGTATAGAGCGCCGTGATCCGGTAGCTAAGGTTCGCTACAGCATTACCGTCGTTGTTGTCAGGTGCGCCTTCGTCGAACAGATCGCTATCGACATCGGCCGCGACCATTAGCAATTGGTTGATAAGACTAACGAGTAGTGGTTGATTCTTACGCGTCCACGCCGCTGCCATCGCTTTTTGGACGACATAGTTTCCCATGCTGTGAGCGATTAGCGACACCTTTGCCTTGCAAGCTTTTGCAGGATTGTTTATGGTTTGCTGCTGTTTCTCGACCAGCCAATCGAACAGAGCGCTCAAGATATCTGTCAAATCCTGAGCGCACAGGCGCGCATGCGAACGATCAGGCTCATAGCCCAGAACGTTGCCGCGCGATGGCCAGTCGTAGAGGATGCAAAGCCCGAGACTGTCTGGGCCCTCAAAAAGGCTGCCGCAAAACTTCTCATAAAACGTCGCGGCTTTTGCAAACGTTTGGTTATAACCATGAACGAGAATCGTGACGTGGTTTTGCTTTTCGTTCTGCGCCTGGTCATACTTCGGAAACTTGTCAGATGTTGCGACAAGGAGCTTCTGAAAATTGGCGACGGTGACTTTACGCCAGTTCTTGATGTCATTGAGCGGTTGCTTGTTGCTGACCCAATAAGTCATGCCATCCGTGCTAACGTCAGGTCCCACGCCACCCTGGCTTCGGCTGTTTATCATCCAATACTTTGGCATAGTGCTAATTGGCAAATACGAGTTAATGAACCAGACGAATCGTCCAAAAGTCGTCTGAAAGATTATCGGTGAGTAAGTAGGAGTAAGGCATCGTAAAATAACCTTTTTTCCCCCAACCAGTGCCCCACGAATTGCGAACCACGAATCGCTCGCTTTTGTCGTCGTAACCGACAGCCAGAACCGCATGACCCCCCACAACTCCTTCTTTCGGCTTTGGCATTTGTAGGACGCCGGTCCTGGCCACTTGCGCGCTTTCAAAGCTGTCGTAAACGGTAAAGCCAAACACGAACGGAAAACCGTCTGCAAGACAGCCTTTCATTTGCGAAAGCGTCCGATCAACTCGTTGATAACTGACCGTGCGGTATTTTTTTGCGTCCGTATAGCAGGAGCGCGGCGGTTTCTGACGTGGCTTGGCGCCGGAAGGCCAGAGATTAGTGGTTGAGTCAGCAGGGGTATCGTCGTAGGGCCACTTAGTTTCCGGACAAGCGCCCTGTTTGGCAACACTCTTTATTCCATCTCGAATCTGCGCGCCGTTATCCAGCGGTATGCTGTGTTCCATGCTCCGCTCGTTATAGTAAATGAAGAGACGCGATGGAACGAAATCGCGCAGTTTCTGCTTTTTGCGATCGAACTCTATGGCCGCGGCGATGGCATTTGCCGTGCAGGAACCGATTTCGCCCTGGTTATAAACTCTCGGGCAACGTCGGCGCAGATCGACTTTGGTGGGAAGCACGCGGAGCTTTGCCAACGGCGCGGAGTAAAGATGATCACGATTATCGGGAAGGTCCGGCATCCAACCGAGGCCGAAGCGTGTATTTTTTTTGGTGGTCCTTTTCATTGTTGGGCTTGAGAGCTGAATAAGGCGGGCACAACAGAAGTCATTCTCGCTTCACGTTACAGCAGGCAGTTACCCACTAGCTGTGCTTGAGCCTTTTACAAATTCGAGGATCTCAGTTCAAGACTTCTTTCCAGCGGGGTTCAGACAAGCCCGCAGGATCTGCCCAACAGCGATTCGTCCTCGACATCGCATTGCAATATTTTGCTATGGCCCCGTAAGGCTCCAACCGGCTGGAAGAGTTGGTCCAAAGGCGGAGCCGGCGAGAACATTGTTATTGAGATACCAGATAGCTGTTTGTCGAGTGTCAGTCCTATACAGCGTGTAGTCTGGATTGCCGTCACCGTTGAAGTCGGTTGTGCCTACGAGTGCCCAGCCGCTGGGAAGAATTGGTCCCCATGCGGCACCAATAAGGGTCGGTCCGGAAAGATAAGCAATAGCTGTGTACCGCGAACCGGGGTAGAATAAGAGATAATCTGGGTGATTGTCGCGATTAAAATCCGCTACACCCACTATTGCCCAGCCTGACGGGAGAGTCGGACCGTAGGCGCCGCCAACATAAACGTTATTATTCATGTACCAGATCGCTGTTTGATGCGTGCCAGTGTTGTAAAGCACGTAATCTGGTTTGGCATCGCCATTAAAATCGGCCGTGCCCACCAATTCCCATCCAACGGGAAGGGTCGGCCCGTAAGCGCCCCTGATGAATGCGGGGCCGGATAGATACCAGATCGCGGTTTGACGGCTGTTGAGACCAAACAGAGCATAATCCGGGTGGCTATCGCGATTGAAATCTCCGAGTGCCCTAAGGCCCCAGCCTGCTACGAGAGTCGGACCGTAAGCAGCACTGACAAAAACATTGTTGTTCAGGTACCAGACCCCTGTTTGGAGCGTGGTGGCGTTGCGAACGACCCAGTCTGGATGGCCGTCGCCATTAAAGTCAGCTACCGCAGCCCTGGCTGCGGTCGCTGGCACCTTAAAGGCGTAGATCTTGTTGTCAGCTGGGTAATAAATGCGACCGCGGGCGACAATTCCGGTATTCCATTTCCGTGTGCCGGTCATCATCTCATTGGCGCCACCGCCGGCATAAATTACAGTCCCGGTATCGCCGTCGTAAGCGTGCAAACGCCCGTCGCCTCCTCCGCCAGCTACCCAGACGATGGCATTGTTCGCGCCGTCGGTCGAAGTAACCCAAGCCGAGCCCAGACCCGTCTGGCTCACGCTCCACGCAGGAACTATGTCAGGCGGATTTGTGGTCGTAACTTTATAGGCCGCAACCGCATTGCTTTCAGTATGAAAAACAAAATAGGTTCCCTGGCTGGTGTGGTAGGTCGCCGCCGATTGACCTCTGACAGCAGTCGAAAGATTTTCTGAAGCCACCGGGGCGGTAACGCCTCCCAGATTATTGCGGTCCAGTAAGTAGGCCATTCCATCCTTGCCCAGCGCAAGCACTAATTGTGAAGGAGACGCTCCCGGCACATCAATAAGCGTGGCGCTCACGCCACCAAGATCCGTGTCGGTTTGATCGAGGGACAACCAATTAGGAGGCGCCCAAAAGCCGCTAAAAACAGGTCCGGCTTGCAAACGAATTATGGCTTCACCACCCATCCAGTTACCCTGCGTGTTAAACGTGTTTCCAGTGATCACAAACATGTTAGTGCCATC
>DATFRK010000505.1:0-11325 GCA_035263325.1 Pyrinomonadaceae bacterium
GCTTTTGCGGATCGAAATCAGGCGGCTTGATCATCCAGCCATCAAGTTTCACACTGTCACCAATATCCACGCGGAAAAACTCCGTTGGAGTTTGCTTCAATTTGGCGATCCGATCCTGGACTTCATGATTATCAATCAAGGTTCGCACCGTCTTGTGATCAGGTAGGCGAACGACATCTGTCACGGTCACGGTGTTGAAAGTCGAGAATGTGTGAAGCGCTACATCCCCGCGCGGGGAAATGTTGTATCCGTGAGTACCGGGCGTGGCCGGGCTCAAACGCTCTTCTTTACCAGTGCCGTCGGTGCGGACGCGATATAGATAACGTTGGGTTGCGTTTTCAGGAGAAGCGATAAAGTAGACCCAGCCATTCTTGGCATCGACTCGCTCGACACTAATGACATCGTAGTTGCCGGGAGTGATCGGTTTGACTTCGCGTCCATCGCGCGAGACCGAGTAGATGTGCCGCCAACCATCACGTTCGCTGGCCCAGAGGAAGCGCTTGCCATTGTCCAACCATTCGACATCGCCGCGGGCAAGACCCGTCTTGTCCCAATCGATGTCGCCCCAGGCGACGTCAACCCAGGTTTCATCTTTCTCAGTCAGAATGGGCCGCACCTTACCGGTGTGAACATCGCCGAGCATTACCACGTTGGTGTTCTGCAGGCGATTGAGTTGCTGAATTATGACCTCGTCAGAATTGGCGGCCCACTCCATGCGCGCGAGATAGTTGTTGCGTGGGTCACCAGGAACATCAAACCAGGTCGTCTGTCCTCCGTTTGCGCTAACTACACCCACCCGAGCCGCAGAGTTTGTTTCGCCTGCCTTGGGATAAGGAAATGAAGTAATCACCGGATATAGTCCGGCAGTGTCGTTGATTAACTTAAACTCCTGCACACCTTCTGAGTTCAGCTGCCAATAGGCGATCTGTTGGCTATCTGGACTCCAACGAAAGCCATCGCGGCAAAACAGTTCCTCTTCATACACCCAATCGAAGGTGCCATTGACAAGGTTGCGGGTGCCGTCGCTGGTCAGCTTGGTTATTTTCCCATCACCGAAAAGTTGCTCAACGTAGATGTTGTTTTCGCGCACATAACCAACGCGTTCCCCGTCCGGAGAAAACTTGGCGAACATCAGGGTCGACGGTTTGGCGTCCGGACCACCGAGTTTACGGAGCGCATTTGTCTTGAGGTCCAGCACCCAGTAGTCGCCGCGAGTATTGCTGCGCCAGACGCGCGCTGAGTTTGTGAAGATGAGTACTCGTTGACCGTCGGCTGTTAAAGAGAACTCCTCGATTGACAAAGGCTCGGCAGCGCCTGTAGGAACAAGTTTTTCGGCTGAGACTTTGACTGTTCGTTCACCGCTGAGGGCGTCGTAACGAACGAGATCCATAGAGTTTGGCTTTATTTTTGACGCTTCGAGGGCTAAATAGCCACTGCCATTGTCTTCCCACTGCACCGGTCCCAGTGATTTGGCGCGATAGGTAAAAATCGAGTCCAGCGTTAGCAGTGATGGATCTGCTTGTTGCGCCAGAACAGGAACGAACAGCAGCAGGAGAACGGGAATAGTCAGAAGTCTTTGTCTCATAGATTTGTTTTTACCGCCCGCAAATTTCACGGAGAGAAAGATGATAATAACCGCGAAGCGGTTGCGTACCAAAGCCTGGGAATCGCAGACAAACGTGATTTGAGCAACCCCCAAAAGGGTTGCTCGAAGAGTTGAGTCCCCCGGCTTTGTAATTCGGCCCAATTTCGGACTTAAGCGGGCGGGTTGATTCCTACTTGGCTGCTAAATGTCAGAAGTTATGACACACCGTGTATGAGTCAACTCGCTGCGCTAACTCAGCGTCCTCTGCGTCTCGCCGGTGAGAGTGATTGCTGGCAGGCGGTCACCGCCGAGACGCAGAGGACGCTGAGGTTAGCGCAGAGAGTTGAACTAGATCCGACGCTGGTTTCGGAACTATAGAGAACTTTATAAAGACCGCACTAGTCGCGAATGTAATTACCGCACAAACAGGAAGAGTAGAACCAGCAACACAAATATCACTAACGCGGCGACGATGAGGATGAAATTCGTTTTGGACTTTTTGATTTCTACACTGGTAGTACCGGTGGCAGTTTCGAAGGTACTGTTGATCTTGTAGTCGCCCACTTTCTGATCGAGCAAGTTCGCGTTATCGATGAGATTCCGCATCTCGTCCTGGGCCCGGGCGGTGCGATATTCCGCCTTACGCTTCTCCACCGCAATGCGCACGACCTCATCGGCCGCTTTCTTCGTCACTTCCTTCGCCTGGTGCTCGTCGAGATTTTGCAGCGCGTTCTCAACAATGTCTTCCGCAGTCACGGGAAAGAGGGATTGCTTCCGGGGAATTAGATCGTCGCGTTCGTCGTCCATGGTTTGTACCTACTTGAAAAAGCTAGTTGCTCTTTATTTGCATAGTGATCGTGCCCAACGGTAAGCGTAGCACGTGGGTGACCTTACCTCGTCCATCAGTATTATCAAGCAACCGCTCTATATTTGAGAACTCTTTTTCCAAAAGGGTGAGCGCATCAAGACTCACCTTTGTTTGTGAGCGTTGCAGCAAGGCATTGGCAACCTGCGTATCGTCCTCGGCTAACCAGGTCAGTCGTTGTTTCAGGGCCTCAGGCAATTCAGCGTCTTTGGTCCTGGCAATCATACTCTCAACCAGTGGGGCCAACTTCTCTTTCCAGTCGTCAGTATGGACTACGAGCTTGTAGTTCTCAGTAGCGCAATATACCTCGCGCAGTTCCCGTAGTACCTCACACTTCAAATCAAAGGTCATCACTTTCGGTAGATTAAGCAGAAACCGACGAAAGGTCTGCTTGTTGGGCCGGACCTCACCAGACTTCCACTTGCGATAGGTGTTACGCGCATACCTGGCCGCACTATCGCCGAACTGTTGCCGGTAAAGCTTAAAGAGATCCTCCAGCGGCTGATCTTCGAGGTTTAGCAGAACCTTAACCAGTTCCGCATTCTGAGCAGCGCGGGAGAGCTTTTTACTACGACTGTTTAAGGTCGACTTCTTGTAGACTGACAAAAGGAGCCAAACAAGAATGGCGCCAGCGGCGAGGTACACGATCAGCACACGAGGGATTGTAAGCGAATTGCCCGAAAAACATGTGTGCGCGAAACCTCGGTCGCGCATCCAAGCAGCATGAAAAAGGCCACCCGACTCCTCAAAATTGCCCTCGTATTGGTCATCCTCACGTCTGGTTTTATCGCCACCAGGATTTATACATTTGGTAAAAACGAAACAGAAAACAAAGCCGATGCTGCAATAGTCCTGGGTGCGGCCGTGTGGGGCCAACAA
Organism: Pyrinomonadaceae bacterium; assembly: GCA_035263325.1. Lineage (GTDB taxonomy): Bacteria > Acidobacteriota > Blastocatellia > Pyrinomonadales > Pyrinomonadaceae > PSRF01. The sequence goes on from DATFRK010000505.1 coordinate 3,330, forward strand.
GTCTCGCCTGTCTTTCGAGAAAGGATAAATCACGCCCTCGATCTTTACCGCCAGGGCAAGGTACGAAAGATCATTTTTACCGGTGGCCAGGGAAACAGCAATGAACCAACCGAAGCTAGCGCTGCACGCGCTTACGCGATCCAGAATGGTGTCAATGGGGGCGACGTTCTAATCGAGCAGAGGTCTCACACAACTTTCGAAAATCTCGTCTATGCAAAACAAGTGGCTGATGCCAATGCTTTGCAGAAGGTTTTGATCGTCAGCGATCCGCTCCACATGAAGCGCGCTATTTTGATGGCCCAAGACATCGGGCTTGATGCGTATCCTTCCCCGACACCGACAACTAGATATCAAGGTTGGCGAAGTCAGACCACAGAGCTTGGACGTGAGACCTACTACTACGCCGGCTACCTTGTTAGCCGGCTGTTCAAGTAAATGAGTCGAAGTGTTCGAAAATCGAAGCAGGGGCGCAGGCAATGGGTGGCAATCGTAACTTGCCTGGCAACCTGTCTCGGGTTGGCCTGCCAGCGAAATAACGCTGCCGTTGCCGATAAGATTCGGGCCAGCGCGTCGTCCGCAACCCTCGCAACACCATCGGAAAGCCATTCCGATACCGAGGTCGCGAAGCATGTCGCCGAGTTGAAGAAGAGGTTGCCATCGTCACAGTTCTCTATTGTGATTCAAGCGCCGTTCGTTGTTATCGGTGACGAACCACCCACGGTTGTGAAGCAACATGCTGAAGAAACAGTCAAGTGGGCCGTGGACAGACTCAAGCAGGATTTTTTCTCCAAGGATCCCGAGAGCATTCTAGATATCTGGCTCTTCAAAGACGCGGCCTCGTACGAACGACACGCCTGGCAATTGTTCAACGAACATCCGAGCACACCTTATGGTTACTACTCGAGCCAACATAAAGCGTTGATCATGAACATCGCCACCGGCGGGGGAACCCTGGTTCACGAGATCGTACACCCGTTTATGGAGGCAAATTTTCCGGCCTGTCCGGCCTGGCTGAATGAAGGTTTGGGATCACTTTACGAACAGTGCGGGGAAGAAGGCGGCCACATTCACGGCTTCGTCAACTGGCGGCTGGCTGGACTGCAACAGGCGATAAAAGCAAAGCACGTCCCATCGTTCAAAGAATTGACTGGTATGGACGCGGACGCTTTTTATAACGATGACCGGGGAGTTAACTATAGTCAATCGCGGTACCTCTGTTACTACCTGCAGGAAAAGGGATTGCTGGTGAAGTTTTACCAGCAGTTTCACGCCGATCAGAAAAGTGATCCAAGCGGTTTCGCTACGTTGCAGAAAATATTGGGCGAACCGGACATGGAAAAATTCAAGGCTAAATGGGAGAAGTACGTGTTGAACTTGAGCCAGGACTTCTCGCTCAGGCTGGCGAACTAGTGCGCCATCAGGGTAGCGGTTTTGTGAGAGCGGTGTTGACGAGTTGGTCCAGACCTGCCTCCGAACCGTTGTGAAAGATTTTGTAGACTGCTGTCAATTCATCCCGCAACTTCTTTCTTGTCTGCTCATTCTCCGTTCCCTTGGCCAGCGCTACGCCGCGAGCGAGGTAATCGATCGCCCGGTTGGCGATGAGTAACGCCTTATCCTCATCCCTCTTGCGCTCCACGCTGTCGCCCTGGCCGGCATATTTCTTCTCGTTGGCTTCGAAGAGTGGGTGCCATTCACCTTTAAGCACTGCCATCGCGAGATAGTAGTAAACCAACGGTGAATCTTTGTAGAAGGTCTTCGAATGCGCCACGCTTTGCAAAGCTTTGGCCGACTCAACTGGATTTGCATCGAGCGCAAAAACACCGGCTGCGTATTGAATAAAGGTCTGTACTTCGAGGATGGATTTCCAGGGCGCGGGATTCTGCGGCTTGCTATTGATTAGTGAGTTGGCCTTGAGCGCTAGCGACATTCCTTTTTCGTTGAGACTCTTGTCGCCGTTGATCGCCGTAGCATAAGCCGCGTAGACCATGTTCATCAGGACGCTGAAGTTGTCAGGGTCGGTTTTCAGTATCTGATCACCAACCAGAATCACCATGGCGAAGTTTCCCTCTTTGAATGCTCTATTTAAGTCGCCTCTGAGGGCACCAGTTGCTTTCTCTCGCTCTGCGGTTCGCGTTTGCGCAGGTACTAAAGAGGCCGGGGACAGGACGATGATGATTGCAAAGGTGATCGAAATCGATTTCATCGAAGGTGATAATAGCAAAACTCTGGAGTGCGGCGACTGGTCACCGCTTTGGGATCATGGGCCCCCGGGGTATTGATCACAACGCGGTGACGAGTCACCGCACTCCAAAATTATTGAGCGAGGAACTCGCGGATGAGGCGACGCTCGTTTTCGTCGTGGATGCGAGTGAAGAGTTTTGTGCCAAGGGTCTTAATAGTTTCCGGGCGATCGAATGGCAGTTTGTCATAGACCTTTCCGCCACTAAAGTGACAAGGCTGACAGCGGGAGACGATGGGTTTGATCTGCGTCTCGAAGTCGACTTTCGGCGAAGCGGTATTTGTCGAGGCAATGGTTGCGGGCGCAGTGCCGATTGATGCAGTGGCTCCCTTGGTTCGGGTACAAGAGTAACTGCTGGCCAACAACACCAAGGCAAAAACTAGAACACCTAACCTCACAGCCGCATCCTACTCCCATGCCACCGAAATTGCGAGCTAGGCGAGAACCGACTCATTGGGGTAGCAAGCCCACTTCTCTTTCGATCTTTTTGCTGTCTCATAACCTATGTTTTAGCAATCGTCGCGGCGGCACTCAAGCTCAAATGACGTCGGCAAAGTTCTTGCGCGTACGGGCAAACCACCAGTAGCCAAAGACAAAAAGCAATAAGGCAATGACAGTGAAGTAAGCTAACCCTGACCAATCCGGCGGCATTCCTTCCAAAAAGATGCGGCGGTAGCTTCGAACCAGTGGAGTGAACGGGTTGAGTTCGATGAACGGCCGAAAGCGCTGGGGCACGACCGATTCGGGATAGATGATCGGAGTGAGGTACATCCAGGTCATCAGAACAAGGGTGATACCCTGGGCCACATCACGCAAGAAAACTCCCAGGGCGGCGATCAACCAGGCAGATCCCAGTACGAACAAGAGCTGCGGAATTAGTAGTACGGGTAACCAAATTATCGTGAGGTGGAGTTGGTGTTGGATGACAATCGCGGCAACCAGCAATGCGAAGGTGCCAAACAACTGCGTGCCCAAGGCGGACAAAGTTTGGGCTACGGGCAGTGTCTCCAAAGGAAAGACCACCCGCTTCACCAGGTTGGCGTGGGTCACAATCGTATTGGCTGACTGCTGTACCGTCTCCTGAAACATGGTCCAGGGCAACAAGCCACAGAAAAGGTAGAGAGCGTAATCCCAGCCCGAGTTGGTTACGCCAAAACGGGCGCCAAAGATACCGGCAAAAATAAAGGTGAAGATGGCGATCATCACAACCGGAGTGAGAATGGCCCAAAGTATTCCCAGGGCTGAGCCTCGGTAGCGAGAAAGCAACTCTCTTTTGGCGAGTGAGAGGATCAGTTCAGAGCGTTTTGGGAGTTGCCAGAGCGGAGGCCAGATGGCTTGCGATGTACTCGGCATGGGTTAGTTTTTCTAGTGGTTACAAGTCAGTGGTCAGTAGTTAGTAGTCAGTTCAAAACTAGCCGCGAGTTCCAACCACTAACCAGTGACCACTGACTACTCTTTCAGATTACCTGGGCGAAGCCGCGCCAACTATTCTCATTGTGCCAGCCAATGACTACTTCCCTGGTCTCATCATTACGCCACCACGTCTCAAACTCCTCACGCGAGAGATAAAACGCCGTGGGCGCCACCAGGTGATCAAAGACAATCGTGTGCTGCTCACGCCAGCCGAACGGAGCAATCGCACTCAGGTAGGCGTGATAGAAAAGATGCCGCGCCAGCGACGCACCTACCCGACTCCTATTTAGCGGCGCATAAACCAGTTTTGTCGCGAGATACATAAACGCGGTGGGGATTTTCGACAATTGCAACAGCGCCCGCGGGCTAATGCGCCAGGTCAACCGTTCACGGATCGGGTTTACCCAACGGGTAATCCACTCATTGTTCTCAGCCCCATAGACCCAGGCCGATATATGTCCGCCGGGTTTGACTTTCGATAGCAGCGACTTGAAGCCCCCGATCGGATCGGGGAGGTGATGCAATACACCCACTGAGAAGGCGTAATCGAAGCTTCGCGAAAAAGGGAGATGATAAATGTCGGCTTGAACAATATGCGCATTAGGCAGTTCCCGAGTCGCCGCAAACGCCGTTTCTACCGCAGCACTTAAATCAACTCCGATCACGTCACTGGCGCCCCAGTTTGCCGCGAGTTGCGTATGTCTGCCTTTGCCACAGCCACCCTCGAGCACCACCTTGTCGCGAAAGAATTCCGGTCCCACTGGTGCGATCCAACCAAGAAATTGTTCCTCATAACGCTTGTCTTCCTGGGTGAAATACTGCCATTGCCAGCCGAAGTTTTCGGCAGTCGCCCGTTTTTCATCATCAATCTTTTCCGGATCTGCAAAACGAGGGATGCCCCCGGTGATCGGAAACGAGGAGTGACAAGCATTGCAGGCGAGCTTGCCTTCCATGATCTCTGTTCCTTCCCTCGCAGCAACGGACAGCTGCAAGGTTTCGGAACAGGAAGGACAAACCAGGTACGCTAGTAGTTTTTCTTTCAACCGGCTACAGGAGAAGTCAAGTCAGACTTTGTTTGGCAGGAATTAATATAACATTACGAGGACAATGTGATCAGTTGCCGCACTCACTTGTGCTGTGGGTAGCAAGCATGCCGAAGCGGGATTGATATTCGTTAGAGTTCAGAAACGAGCAGATCACCGATCTGGCGGCCTCCGGATCGCGGCTTGGTTTACCCTTCAAGACATTCACCCAGGAGTCAAAGCCATTTTCATCGGGGTCGCGCCGCAAGTAGTTGAAGTATTGCATCAGCACGAACGACGAATTGTATTGCGTATCGGTGAGGCTTGCATTGCCAACTATGCGTGCCAGGATTGCCGCTCGGCCGTTGTTTGTCCCGTCGTATAGAGCAGTCAAGGTAGTTTTGTCTGGTGACAGATCCGCTGCCGAACTTTGGGACAGCGAAGCAAGGAGTGCTTCAACAAATTCCTGCCCTTTCATTTCAGCCGGAAATTTGCGTTCAAAGTCCGCGCGCTGCACAAAACTCAGCAGGAACGCGCGCCTATTTTTCTCGTTGTCAGTGCCGTGGCCTACCAACAAAGCCCGATCACTTTCAAACTCCGAGAAACGCGGACGACGACCAAACGCCACAGAATACAGGCCGTACAACAGATTACCGGTAGCCGGCAATTCATTTTGGAAAAACAGCGAAGCAGACACGTCAATGCGGCGAGTACGCAAACATTCACTGCGAGTGCCGCATTGTGAGAATTGCGCCAGGGCATTCTCGATAGCTGCCTGGTCTGGCTCCCGGCCCACAAAGTCCTTGTAGTGTTGCAGCACGAAGAACTTCGAGTCGTCTACTGGATTTGCGAGTGAGCTTGCCACTCCCGGATCAATAGTAATGGCGCCCGGAACGTAGGCGGTTTCGCCGGAGTTGGACTGCAGTCGAATAGTGTAGTCACCAAAGGGCGCGTTGACCGCGACGTTCAATTCGAAACTAATTACCGGGTAAGGACTGGCAAACTGTTCCCGGGTTAGAGTCGCAGGGTCCACGGCAAAGAACGGTGAATTGACGCTAACACTGGCAGGAGTAACCTGGTCCAATCCGTCGCCACTGAGAAAGACCTTCACTCGTTTGCCGGGCTCGAGCGGCAACGCAACCGTCGAAAGTTCAGGGCCGAGGCCAACCAGGCGTGGGTGCAGAGCGGCCGGTGAAAGTTGTGGTGCAACCAGGTTGTAGTTCAGCGTGGTGGGGACATCAGCCTTGACCACAGTGCTACTGGAAACTTCAAAACTCCGAAAACGACGCTTGGCAGAACTCGTTTCACCTTCACTGGAAGATTCTTCATCCCGAGGCGCTGCGAGCACCCGGTACTGACCTGGCGTCAGGCCGTCGAGTTGGTAAGTCCCATCAGCCAAAGTGACGTCGCTGGCCACCAGGCGACCGCTCACGATGTTCTCGGCCCAAACGTTAGCGCCCGTCAAAGGATCGTTTGTTCCGGGTAAGAGGCTATTGATCAGTCGACCTTCGATTCTACCCAGGTGTTGTTTCGCTCCCACTGGTCCATAAAGACTGCGGATACGTTGCCGATCGTCTTCACTCAAAGTGCGTTCTGTCAGCGCCGGCAGACCGTAGGTACCGTTGAAGGCTTGATGGCTCTGCATCGTCGCCGCCAGCACGGCCGAATGATCCAAACCAAGCAAGTGACCGATTTCGTGAGTGAAGGTGGCCTCGAGATCGAAGGTACCCGGCGTACCATCAGTAGAAAACTGGAGCTCAACACCGTCATCCGATTTTGGCTGTGGATTGATACAGACGTCCGCCTCGGCGATGGTACCGGACTCCGGATCGAAAAAGACTCGAGTTCTACCAGTAGTCGAATCGGCGTTAAAAGCTTCGTTCTCCGGGGTATCCGCCACCGTTATCAAGCTTATGCGATCGCCTCCCGACGCCGGACTGACTGAAGTAGCTGAAGACCAGGAGACCACGAAGTTGACATTGGCCATAGTGGACCAGCGGGCCAATGCGCGCCGGGCCGCGCCGACGACATCACTGCCGGGTTTAACATTCGGTCCAGGATTTACCAGTGAGGTGGAAAAGGCTACCTCAATATTTCTCCTGGGCCATTTGATCTGCCGTACGGTCTGCACTCCGGGATCGAGGTCGGAAAAATCTCGCGTTTCGAGGCGAGCGGGCGCACCAAGACTGATCAGCAACGCGAGGGTGGCAATTGTCACAATGGGAAATTGCATCTCGGATTCCGGAGAGGAAGAAATCTTAATTACTTGACGGGAACAAGCCTGGCCGGGGGAGCCAGCGTAGACGGCATGTTACCACGGATAGATAATTGCCGACTGTTGATTTTAGATGAAATAGAGAACCCAAGGCGATAGCCTCGGGTTCCCTATTTGAGTTGACCAACCCAGGCTACCGCCCTGGGTTCTCTAGTTGATGACGATGTGCGGCGCGGTAGCGACCGGCCTGCTCGTTACGGCAACCCCGCCACGCGTAAATGTAACCACTATGGGTACGTCACCCGCACCCGCCAGAGTATCGGGTAACTTGAAGTTGATGAGGTCTAAACCGGGCATTTCAGGATTGGGCCCCACAAAGGTAACCGCATCAGCAGCCAGGGTGGTGGTACCAATCGTTATGGAAATCTCAGTCGTCAGAGCAGACCTGACTCCGGTAACACTTAGCTCGATCACAGTCGGTACTGTGGTGCCACCCGCGTCAGGTGACGTTACGTTGAACGGCTGTGGACTGCGAGCTCCAGGATTGGTCACATTGAAAGCGATTGCAGTTCCACCTGCGTCCATTGTGGAACTGAAAATATCGGGTTGACCGGAAACCACTTGAACCTGGCCGTGTAGAATCGTGTCGCTATTACTACCCGAGTTAAGAACGTTGACCACTACGTTACCCAGTCCAGTCGATAACCCAATCGGCATCACGTAGTTTATCTGTAGCGCCGTTCCTGTTCCCGCAAAGTAAAGTCCAGCGGCCGCACCGTTAACCGCTACTGAAACTCCATTTAGTTCGATCGGAAGCGCCGGACTGCGAGTGGTTTCGGAAAAGGCCCCGGCGGATGTACTCGAGGGAGCAAGATTGACCGGTGCCCGAACAATACTTAGTTGTCCCGGCGCTAATCCTGCCGGCACACCTGGCGCCGGACTCGGTGTTGGCGTAGGAGATGGAGCAGGACTGGGCAGCGGTGTCGCCGTAGCAACTGCCATGTTGCTGGCGCCGGTATTGAAACTCAGTGTCTCGGCAGATTGGGCCGTTGCGATCGGACTCAATAGATAAAAAATTTCGTTTGAGCTGTCCGTGTTACCACCGCC
>DATFRK010000506.1:0-5240 GCA_035263325.1 Pyrinomonadaceae bacterium
AAGCCCACCGATTCGAATTACATCCTTTGGCAAGCGTACTCCTTTGCCTGATGTGGCGGACCACAGGCATTTCACCACCCGTGAAAAACGGGAAGGAGGTCGCTATGCCGGTACAATCTCTTCCGTCCAATCCATCTTTCGAAAACCTTCGCAAGCAAGCAAAAAGTTTGCGTCAAGCGGTCCAGAAAAACGAACCTGGCGCCTTGGCGCAAGTACGTGAATTTCATCCGCACCCCGATGAGGTGAACAACAAATTTGCCCTGCGGGATGCACAATTGGTGATTGCTCGTAGTTATGCATTCACTAGCTGGGCGAAACTAAAGCAGCACGTGGCTGCGGTGGTCCAGTACTCATGGTTGCTACCGCCGGGTGATGATTCCAGACCTGTTGCCGACCAATTCATCAATCTGGCAGCCTTGACTTACGGTGGGGATCACACCAGCCGGCGCGATAAGGCTCGCGAACTCTACGTAGCAAATCCCAGCATCGGTCGCGAGAACATCTACACCGCCGCAACCGTGGGCGAAGTTGCGCTAATACAACAACTACTCAGGGACAACTCTTCGCTGGCGAAGACGCGTGGTGGCCCAAGAAACTGGGAGCCGCTCCTCTACGCCGCGTATTCTCGTTTCAATAGCGACGACCCGAACCATTCAACTCTGGAAGTTGCTCGACTCTTGCTGCAGCATGGTGCGGATCCCAACGCCGGCTTCCTCTGGGATGGAAACTACCTCTTCACCGCTCTCACGGGAGTCTTCGGTGAAGGAGAGTCTGGACCCGTGCACCAACCAGAGCACCCAAACTGCTACGAGTTTGCCCGGCTGCTGTTGCTGGCTGGAGCAGATCCTAACGACAGCCAAACTCTCTACAATCGCATGTTTACTGGGGGTACAAGACACCTCGAATTGCTGTTTGAGTTTGGACTGGGTCAGGACGTTGGCGGTGTTTGGTCCAGGCGATTGGGCCATCAGGGTTCACCGGCGGAGATGCTGCAACAACAGTTGGGATGGGCGGCGAAGTACAATCAATTGGCTCGGCTGCAACTGCTGGTTGAGCACGGTGTCGATGTCAACGTGGCTGACAGTCGTTTGCGTCGCACTCCGTATGAGTTAGCGGTGTTGAATGGCAACCAGGAGATCGCGCAATACTTATTGGCCCATGGCGCCGAGGCGACCGCGCTTAGCGATCTCGATTCTTTCTTTGCGGCCTGTCTCGGTGCGGATGAAGTGCGGGCGCGAACGCTCCTGGCTCAAGATCCAACCCTGCTTTCTCGACTGGGCGCTCATCGAGCAGAGTTGCTGCAACTCGCTGCCGAAAGTGACAAGCGTGCGGCTATTCGACTCATGGCCGAGCTCGGATTCGACTTGAATGTGGTCAAACGGACCACGGCGCTACACAATGCGGCGATGTCCGGAAATTTGGAGACGGTGAAGTTGCTGATCGAGTTGGGAGCGAATCCGCTGTTACGCGATACTGAATTCAATGCGAGGCCGCTGGGCTGGGCAGAATACGGCGGGAAGACAGAAGTGGCTGAGTACTTGCGCCAGTTTGAGGAATAAGTGGGAGCGCAGGCGGCTCGCTGCATGTACGTCACTCGCTTGGTCGATGCAGCAGGCGAGCCGCCAGCGCTCCCATTTTGATTCTCTGCCGACAATGTTGCAAGATACTCTTTCCCCTTTGGAACCAAAATGAACTCTCAGCTCCCAGGCGACATCATCACCTGCATCAAACGCGCACTGGATGAGGACATTGGTGCGGGCGATGTGACCACCAACGGTATTGTTCCCGCTAAGGCATCATTGCGGGGGCGTATCGTGGCCAAGCAAGCGGGAGTGGTGGCCGGTCTCGAGGTTGCCAAAGCGGTATTGCTAACCCTGGACGAACAAGTGGAGTTCGAATCGCATGTTGTCGATGGCGACACGGTTAGGCATAAGACCAGCTTGGCCACACTCTCAGGACCAGCTCGCGCACTGTTGACCGGAGAACGGACCGCGTTGAACTTCCTGGGCCGGATGTCGGGCATTGCCACCTTAACCCGCGAATTCGTGAATGCTGTTGCCGGGACCAGGGCCACGATTCTTGACACCCGCAAAACTGCGCCGGGACTGCGTAGCGTTGACAAGCTGGCGGTTCGCCTCGGCGGCGGACAGAATCACCGCGCGGGCTTGTTTGACATGGTATTAATAAAGGACAACCACATTGATTTTGCCGGCTCGATCACAACCGCAGTCGAACGAGTAAGGGCCACAGGTACATCGCTAGAGATAGAAGTCGAAACCAGGACTCTGGCAGACGTGCAGGAGGCGCTCGGATTGCAAGTAGATCGAATTCTCCTGGATAACATGTCGGCGGAGATGATGTGCGAGGCGGTGGAGATGAATGCTGGCCGGGCAAAGCTAGAAGCTTCTGGCAACGTGACGCTCGATAATGTACTCGAAGTGGCGCGCACCGGAGTTGATTACATCTCCGTCGGGGCGCTAACGCATTCGGCGCGGGTTTTTGATGTTAGTTTGGAATGGCTAGCGACGGAAAACCAGCAGACAGCGAATTTCAACTAAGAGACAGAAACGACTAAACTACTCGGGCCATGATTACAGAAACAACTACAGCGGGAATGTACGAGAAGTTAAAGGGACTGTTGGCAAACACAGTGCCGGATTTCGAGTTGCGGATTAAGGCCGAGTTGGCGGTGGAGATCAATCGCCTGAAAGTCGAGAAGAATGCGGTAATCCTGGGACACAACTACATGGAGCCGGCGCTCTATCACTCGATTCCCGATTTTGCGGGCGATTCCCTGGAGCTGAGCCGACGAGCGGCTAGGACTGACAAGGACATCATAGTTTTTTGCGGTGTGAAGTTCATGGCTGAGACTGCCAAGATTCTTAACCCGGATAAGAAGGTCCTGATACCTTCGGAGAAGGCCGGTTGTTCACTGGCCGCCAGCATCACCGCTGCCGACGTGCGCGCATTGAAAGCACAATTTCCAGGCGTGCCCGTGGTTACCTACATCAACACTTATGCCGACGTGAAAGCAGAGTCGGACATCTGTTGTACCTCCGGAAACGCTGTGGCCGTGGTTGAATCGCTTAATAGCGATCGAATCATCTTCATTCCCGACGAGTACCTGGCGGCGAATGTTGCTCGCGAGACGAATAAAAAGATCATCTACCCGACCAGGGATCCGATGCGAAAGTTTGGCAAGCTGCTTCACTATCAGATGATTGGTTGGCCGGGTCGTTGTGAAGTGCACGAGCGGTTCACGGTTGAAGACATCGCAAATGTCCGCAAGCAGTTTCCCGAGGTGGTTGTTCTGGCCCATCCGGAATGCAGCCCGGAAGTGGTGGCCGCGTCTGACTTTTCGGGTAGTACCACGGCGATGATCCGGTACGTCGAGAAGACCAAGGCACCCCATTACCTGATGTTGACGGAATGTTCGATGGGTGACAACGTGGCGGCCGCTAATCCTGACAAGGACATGTTGCGTCTTTGCAGTATTCGCTGTCCGCACATGAATCAGATCACCCTCGAAGATACGCTAGAGGCGTTGCAGAAGGAACAGTTCGAAGTTGTGATCGACGAAGAGATCCGTCAGCGAGCTTATCAGTCAGTCGAACGGATGCTGGCGATTGGCTAAGGGTTAAAGGCATTTGTTGTAGAACGCAGCAGAGCTGCCTTCTATTGGTCATATATCATTCGACATTTCTCATTTATCATTTTTGCGCCGGTTAGGTCTCAGCCTCCCCAACCAAATGACAAATGAGAGATGTCAAATGATATATGACTAATGATCTGATCTAGTCCCTAAGACAACGAAACACCTCCGATACAACAAATCCCTACACTGAGAAAACTCTCTTGGCAGAAACAGAGGTCCTAATCATTGGCTGCGGAATTGCCGGCGCAACTGCCGCACTTCGCCTGGCTCGCAATCCTCAGCGCCAAATTACAATCATCACCCGGGCCCGTGATAGCCGTGAATCGAATACGCGATATGCCCAAGGCGGCATAATTGGCCGTGGCCCAGACGACACCTCCGAACTTCTCTTTGAGGACATTATTGCTGCCGGCGCCGGTGTAACCTTACCCGCCGCGGCGCAGATACTCGCCGACGAGGGGCCACTACTCCTGAATGAAATTCTGGAAAGAACAGCCGGTGTCGTGTTCGATCACGACAGCGCCGGCAAACCTCGTTGGGGTCAGGAAGCAGCTCATTCCCGGCGGCGGATACTGCATGTTGGTGATGCTACCGGACGAGCTATTGAGGATGGTCTAATCGCCGCGCTCAACGAGTGTAGTAACATCAAGATCGAAACCGACGTTACCGCAGTTGACCTGATCACATTTCCCCATCATTCAAGAGATCCGCTCGACAACTACCGACCAATCTCGTGTCACGGGTGCTATGTCTTCGATCGAAAAGAGAATGCGGTCCATCGCTACCTGGCGACTACGACGATCCTGGCTACTGGCGGCCTCGGCCGAATCTACCGCAGCACCACCAACCCCGTTGGAGCTCGAGGCGATGGACTGGCGATGGCCCATCGGGCGGGAGCGCGAATTGCCAATGCCGAATATGTTCAGTTCCACCCGACTGCTTTGGCTGCGCCGGGCGCTGAGGGCTTGTTGATCAGTGAAGCAGTTCGTGGTGAAGGCGGAGTTTTGCTCACGCCCGACCTGCGAGCCTTCATGCCAGACTATTCACCGCAGTGGAAAGACCTGGCGCCGCGTGACGTAGTTGCCCGGGCCATCCATCACGAGATGGAAACGAATGGATACTCGTATGTGCTCCTGGACATTGCTTCGCACATGCCTGCTGCGGCCATTCGCGAGCGATTCCCGTTCATCTACCAGGAATGTTTGAAGGTCGGGCTTGATATTTCCACGGAGCCCGTGCCCGTGGTTCCGGCAGCGCACTATTTCTGCGGCGGTGTGCTGGTTGATGAGTGGGGCCGATCGACGATAAGAAATCTCTACGCGATTGGTGAAATTAGTTGCACCGGCGTGCACGGCGCTAACCGCCTGGCGTCCACCTCGTTGTTGGAAGGATTGGTGTGGGGCAACCGGAGTGCGGTGGATACGGAGAAGGCACTTCAGTCGGCCCAGGAGCGGCCAGCGTTTGCTGACATTCCGCCCTGGGATGAAAGCGGTTTGAGTGCAGATCCGGATCCGGCGTTAATCCAGGGCGACATGCAGACGATCCAGAACATCATGTGGCACTACGTTGGGTTGGTGCGAAGCGC
>DATFRK010000507.1:0-5349 GCA_035263325.1 Pyrinomonadaceae bacterium
TCAGTTCTTCGCCTCTCTCTTCGAGCACTCGCGCCGCAATGTAGGATAGAAAACGCTCGGAAAGACTCATGACATCATCGAGCGTTGCGTAGGCCATTTCCGGTTCGACCATCCAAAACTCGGTCAAGTGTCGTCGGGTCTTAGATTTCTCCGCCCGAAACGTTGGACCGAAACAATAAGCTTTGCCAAAGGCCGCCGCCGTAGCTTCGTTGTAGAGTTGTCCCGACTGAGTGAGATACGCCTTTTCACCTTCAAAGTACTCGACTTCAAACAGTGTAGTCGTACCTTCGCAGGCCGCCGGCGTAAAGATCGGCGCGTCAGCCAGGATAAAGCCATCATTATCGAGGAAGTTGCGCACTGCCTGGACGACGGTATGCCGAATTTTCAAAACGGCATGCTGCCGTCGTGACCTTAGCCACAAGTGGCGGTGGTCCATGAGAAACTCGGTGCCATGTTCTTTCGGTGTGATCGGATAGTCGTGTACTTCTTGCAGTACCTCAGCGTTTACCACGTCGATCTCGTAGCCGCCTGGCGCTCGACTATCGGCGCGCACTTTACCTTTGATCAGCAAGGCTGATTCCTGGCCGAGGGTCTTCAGTGATTCCCATAGTTCAGGTGAAACTGAATTCTTAAGCACGACACACTGAACAACGCCAGTGCCATCCCGCAATTGGAGAAACAGTATCTTCCCGCTCGAACGCAGGTTGTAGAGCCAGCCCTTGAGAGTTACTTCCTGGCCGTCGTGTTCCGAGAGTTGATTGATATAGGTTTGGGTGTTTGCACCAGTGGCGGGTGATTGCGTTGTCATTCGCTAAATCGAAGTCTTCCTTAAAAGTATTTCAACTAAAGTCGTTCCTGCAGTATCCGTTGCATTGCTGGGAATCTTTCCAACCAATTTGCGGCCTGTAAAACGATTTGCAGCGTAGGTTGAATGAACGATTCGTAAACTGCGCCTCGTCCGGATACTGCCGTTTGATAAGAAAATGTTCCCGTGGCCTTCAAGCCGCGCTGAATTGTCATCAGGCGGAACTCCCGCGCAAAATCGTCTGGATCCAGCGCTGCTAAACCAAACCGGCGCCGCTCGTCCAGAAAAAACAAGCGGTAGTCGCGCAACTGGGCCAGCGACGGCGGGCAAGGTTGTCTATCGAGCAGGAACGAGACCAGATCGTAACTGGCTGGTCCCATCCGCGCGTCCTGGTGATCGACTATCCGCAAGTTGTTCCGCCGGTCAATCATCAGATTTGAAGCGTGGTAATCCCGGTGACAGAGTACTCGCGGCATTGCGGCAAGTTCCGCCGCCACGTCGTTCAACTCGGCTTTCAACTCGGCCGCTTCGGCATGGCGCAACTTTTCTTGCCGCAGACTGCCAAAGTAATGCTCCAGGAAAAAATCGAGTTCCCATGAGAGCTTGGCTTCGTCAAAGGCCAGTTTGCTGGCGATCGAGTTGGCACGCTGGGCTGCCTCGGTAGCATTTTGGATCTTCGCAATCAGACTAATCGCCTGCTCTCTGTATTCATCGCACAGGTCTTCGTTCTCGGTTTCATAGATATGAAATAGCTGCCGGTCGCCCAGATCCTCCTGCACGATGATACCGGCAGATCCATCGACCGCGTAGATTTGCGGTACAGGTATATCGCATTCCAGAAACAGACGCGTCACATCGAGATAGGGATGGAACTCAGGATCGAAAGGTTCCTGGTAGACAGCTGCCACCGCCGTTCCTTTTTTCCACGGCATGCGAAAGTATTTTCGCGTTGAAGCGTCAGGCGTCAGGGCAACAACGCCGAGGTCCGGTATGCCTTGTGATGTGATGAACTCTGAAAGCCGTTCTGCCGCGGAGGATTCAAATGCGTTTGAGATCACCTGTTTTGCAGAGCTCATTTGCTAGGGAATTCGGGGGTTGATTTTTTACAGAGCGGCGGGACAACTTTTCGGTTCCGCCTATCGATACTGATGATGTGCTACGGATTGTATCATCCGGTCAGGGGCACGACAAAGTTTTCACCTTGAATGTGTCCCTGCAAAGCTTTCTCCGGCGGCACTTTCCCCTCGATTAGTGACTTGGGGACAACCACGGCATCCTTAATCACAGCGGTGCTTTGGAGATGTACATTGTCGGCAATGATCGCGCGGCGTACTTGCGCTCCCGCTTCCACGTTAACCTTGTCCCATATTACCGCGTCACGAACATTGGCGGGGTCGGCAATAACGCTACCCGCACCTACACTTAGAGTTTCACCTCGTTCGCGCAACATCTCCAGACTGATGTCGAGGTAGCGTTGTAAAGTCGATAGTTCGCGCCATTTCCCACTGGCCACATGGGCGGCAATTCGTTCCCCCCTGGCGATTGCCTGAGGGTAGACATCAGTCGTGGAGTGGGAAAAGACGCCTCGAGGAATGAATTCGAAGATCTCCGGTTCCATGATTTGAATGCCGGTGAACATCAACGGTGGATCATCGTCTGCCGTCTTACCGGGCATGCCGCCAAAGCCTGTTACCAACCCATCCCGGGTGTTCACCACACTGAAGCGCTCACGCAATGTGTTTCGCATCAATACCAACGTAGCTAAGGCTCGACGCTGGCGGTGGGTTGCCAGTGCCGCCCGCAAATCGATGTCAGTAACAATCTTTCCGTTGACAACGAGGAAAGTCTCGTTACCTAACAGCGCTCGAGCGTTGTCCAGCGCTCCGCTGGTTCCCAGGATCACCGGTTCTTCGATGTACTTCAGGGCGACCCCAAACCTGCTGCCGTCGCCTAATGCGACACGAACAGACTCAGGCCGATGATGGAGATTGACAATGATCTCATCGACACCATAGCCGGCCAGGTATTCAGCCACGTAGCCAACCAAGGGTTTACCCAGGATAGGAATTGCCGGCTTGGTGCGGTCTTCGGTGAGCGGCCAGAGCCGAGTACCGTAACCGGCGGAAAGTATCATCGCTCGCATCAGAGGTTATTTTATCGAGGCTTGGTACAAAAGGTCAGGAGGCTTTGGAAGCGTCGCGCATGACCAAGTCGAAGGTCCCCGGAGCTACTTTACGGAAGCGGGAATTTCGGTTGAGGGAAACTGCGACGCTGATGGTTGGATTCTGACCGGTAAATCTGAAACCGCCCTCGAGGAGGCGATTGTAAAGCTCATTGACGTGCAACGGTCCGCCTTCCTCGCGCAGTAACAGCGTGACCGCCTGCGGTATGGTGCGATCGATAAACCGATCACTTAAAACTTCGACGTTGTTGCGAACGGTGGGAATTTGCGGCCGCCGTTCCATGGGGATATGGCTGCGACCTTGAGGCTGAGATTGACGCATTGCCGCTTCTAGCTCTGCGTCTGAAGGCAAGCCCAACGAAAGATTCCCCGACGCCAGCACTGAAGAGAGCAGACGATAGATCGCCGCTTCAGTCTGGCTGGCCAGGGTGTCCATCTCAGCCAACTCAGCTCTGACGCTGTCTGCTTCGGCTTCGAGTTCTCTCAGACGGGCAGCCAGATGCATACGCGCCGCACGCGATTGCCTAAGGCTCTGTTCAAGTCTGGAAAGGAGATTATCGCTCGGCCTATCCATCGTGCGAGATTCTAGAGTGCTTTTGAACTTTAGACAATACTTTTGCGTGGGTGACTCGTCACCGCTGTGGGACCACGCTACCTATCGCGCTGGATAACATACGCCGGAATCGCTCTTAGTGCTTCGCAGTATTCTGACTCCGGCAGTTGATCCAGGGCCGCGTACGCCTTCGCTGCATAGGCATGGGCTTTTTCCCGGGCCAGGTCGAGCGCCCCCACCCGATTGATGGCTGTCAGAAGATCCTGCTGCGAGACTGAATCGTAACTTCCCTGGCCCAGTACGTGCCGGACCATTGCTGCCGCCCCGGGATCTTTCTCCAACAAGTAGATCAACGGCAACGTGACCTTGCCACCCAACAGGTCTGCCCCGGCCGCCTTGCCCAGCGTTTGTTCATCCGAGGTGAAATCAAGCAAGTCGTCGATCAGCTGAAACGCAGTGCCCAGGTTTAGGCCGTATTCGCGTAACGCGGTCTGTTGCGAGTCGTTGGCTCCTCCGAGAATAGCCCCGATCTCACAGCTGGCACTAAACAAATAGGCAGTCTTGCGTTTCAGTACATCCAGGTACTGCGTCTCAGAAATGTCCGCCTTCCCTAAGAGCGTTAGTTGCAGGATCTCGCCCTCGGTCATTTTGCGGGTCACCCGCGTGAGAATATCGAGCACCGGCAACGATCTCTCGGCCAGGCTTGTTTCAAAGGCCGACATGTACAGCCAATCGCCCATCAGTACCGCAGTTTCATTTCCGTAGAGCGCATTAACGGTGGGACGATTTCTTCGTGTGTCAGCGTTATCGATTATGTCGTCATGCACCAGGGTGGCCGTATGGAGAAACTCCATGACGGTGGCCATACGGATCGAGTTGTAAAGCGCGCCATTACCGCCTACGGCATAATTCGCGAGTATGGTGAGCGCCGGACGTACTCTTTTACCCCCGGAAGCGCGCAGGTATTCGCCGATGTAGGCAATCACCTGGACATTGGATCGCGCCTGTCGTTCAAACTCGGCTTCGACTTGTTCGAGCTCATTTGCGATGAGGGTGAAGATGCGGCGCGCCGAGATCTTTGCCTCTTCCTCGATGTCGATTGTTTGTCCTGGGAAGGTCATGTTCCGCTAGTTGGACCGGTAATTTGTAAACTGCATGTGAATGCCAAAGTCTTTTGCTTTCAATTTAGCAATGACGTCCTGCAGTGTGTCGCGATCCTTGCCAGTTACTCTAACGATGTCGCCCTGGATTGAGGCTTGTACTTTTGCCTTGCTGTCTTTAATGAACTTCACGACATCTTTCGCCTTTTCCTGGGGTATGCCTTGTTGGATCTGGGCGCGCTGCCGGATGGTGCCGCCGGCTGCATTCTCAATGTTGCCGTAGCTCAAAGCCTTCAAGGGAACGCCGCGCCGCACGAGTTTTTGCTGCAGGATGTCGTTCATGTTTCGCAGCTTGGTCTCGTCCTCCGCGCTCAACACCAACTCTGTCTTCTCGAGGACCACGTTGGCAAGACTGCCCTTGAAGTCGAAACGTTGGCGCACTTCTTTCAACGTCTGATTGATTGAGTTTGCGACCTCGGCGTGGTCTACCTGGGAAACAATATCAAACGAATTTTGCTGCGCCATCGACTTTTAATTTGGGTGTTTTGTCTAGCTTGCTGCTGAACGCAGAATAACACCAAAACTCAGCATGTGAAAGTTATCTCTTAGTCCCTAAATGCTTCGTTTCGCCAAGCACTCTGTGTCGCTTTGAGTGGTCCGATCTCTACAAATTGATTCGCGAGCCCTAGTGCAGACCGAAAAAGTTTTT
>DATFRK010000508.1:0-3543 GCA_035263325.1 Pyrinomonadaceae bacterium
TGTTGTGTGCGAATTAGATTGGCGTTAGTACAACGCAATTCAGTGGTGGCGATCTCTACCTTTTTCAACAGCTCACTGTTCAAGGCGCCTATTTGTCGCAACAAGTCTTCTCGTTCTGAGGAGCGGGCGGCGATGTCGTCCATCAATTCGTTGAACCGGCTCGCAATCTCACCGAGCTCGTCGTCCCGTCTAACCGGCGCTCGGGCTGAGGGAACACCGGCACGAGTCTTGGCCATTGCATCCAGGATTTCTTTGACTGGGCGATGAAAGAAGAAGGTGAAGAGCAGGTACAGTAAACCTACTGATGCTGCGACAGCCCCAAAGAGCACCAGGTTGTACTCGCGGTGCAGACTATCAACCAACTCGTGATGAGTGCTCTTCAGAACCAGCGCCTGGAGAAAGCCGCTTTGATGTGAATCGTTGATATCGGCTGTAATCAGCCAGTAGTCACTCTTGTTACGAGTGAGTTCGGAGGAGATCAAGCCCCCCTGTGATCGCTGCGCGTTGCGCTGCTTATCGTTGGGACTGAGCGCCGAAAGACGAGGCGCCGCCGGAGAAGTAGTCGCAATCAGTTGTGGCCCTGAGGTGGAATCCTGGTAGACGTCGATCTGTTTAAAGTCTGGGCGAGAACCGGCTACTAACTGCATCTCCTGCTGCAGATCCGGAAGACTCGAGAAGTAGCCATAGCGCGCGATTCGATCGGTTAATACGGTTATCTGACTGATCGCGCTCTCGTAATGGTTCTCCGCTACGACTGAGCGTGTCCTCACCGTGTGGAGATAGGAGGAGGTGAACAGGATCAGGAGCATTGAAAAGGCAAAAAGTAAGAGGATCTTCCACTGCAGATTAAGCCTTAGATGCAAACCTTGATATCCCCTCCTTAAACTGTGTGAAAGAAACTCAATCATGGTGTGCCTCAGCGCGAAAAATGCAAACCTTGCCAGGCTGCTGGCGAAGCCGCATCCGCTAACCACAGCAACTTTCGTGCTCGCACGTTTGTGAGTGCGATCGCAGCCGTGAAAGCCGTCCGGTTCTCGTGATTGGGTCTCTGGAAGGCTACGATGCTCTGTAGCGGCGTGAATGTTGGCTGCGGGCGGCTGTTCTTCCTGTGGCTTTTCTGCCGGGCGGAGAAAAAATGCCTCACAAACCTAAGTCTCATTCTGCTTCTTGCTGATGTCCGGCAACGAAATGATTTGCCCGGTTACACGCGCGAATCACGAACTTCGAATTCAGGCGAACTTCACAGTTGATTTCACAAAAACGCGCGGTTGCCAGGGCGCATAGCCGCCTACACTACCAGCCATCATTTCCGCTCGCGGCATCTCTGTTGCTTTACGAGATTTCGGATTCTTCGAGCAAGCAGGGATAAAAGTGCAGTTCTTTAACGTGTCTGTCACGTAACTGTTGGTGCGCTTTACATTCAAGTGCTTGCTTCATTGACCACCATTGATGCTTCAAGCCCGTCCGGTTGACGCTCGGTCTGGTTAGGCACTTCTCCCGTGACGATTAGGTCACTGGGAAACAGCGGACGAAGCATAGAGTTCCGAAAGCAATACCCGTCGCCGAGTTTTCCTTCGGCGACTAACTAACTAGTTCGAGACCAAGGTTAAGAAAGGCGGAGAAATAAAATGGTTCTAGCTTTACCCAAGCTTCGTCGGGTGATTGAAGTCTCCTCATTGACATTGATCCTACTGACTTGCGGCCTGTCGCTGCGGGCGCAAGTGACCACAGGCACGGTACGCGGCGAGGTCAAAGACCAAAGCGGAGCAGTCGTACCAAACGCAACGGTGACAATCACCGATCCCAATACAAAAAATTCGCAGACCGCGCAGAGTGGAGGAGGGGGTGAATTCCAATTCAACAATCTTTTAGTGGGGACCTACACAATAACTGTGCAAACGCCGTCGGGAGCAAATTTCAGCGCTCTTACTATGAATGACGTACGAGTGCAGTTGAACCAGGTGACCGATGTGACGGCGGTGTTGCAACCGGCCGAAGCGTCGGCCTCGGTGACGGTCTCTGCCGGTGGAGTGGAACTGGTTGATACTACGTCAATTAACCTCGCCAGGGACTTCAGTAGCAGGCAGGTCATTGATCTGGCCCAAACCGGAACGGGGGCAGGCATCTATAATTTGGCTTTGATCTCCCCAAACGTCGCCAGCAGTGGCGGTGTCGGTCTGGGTACCGGTGGTTCGGTGGGTGGCCAAAGACCACGCAACAACAACTTCATTGTTGACGGTATCGACAATAACGATAAGGCAGTTTCGGGTCCGCAGATCTACGTCTCACCTGAATCGGTAGGCGAGTTCAACCTGCTGACGAATCAAACGTCGGCGGAATTTGCTCGTTCAACCGGCGGTCAATTCATCACCGTCACCAAATCGGGCAGCAATGATTTTCACGGCACGGTGTTCGAGTTCATGCAGAACCGGCATCTGAACGCGATCGATAATCTGCAAACCTTGGCGGGCATCACCCGCGACACCAATCCGCGCTTCGACCAGAACCGGTATGGTTTCAACATTGGTGGGCCACTCTACATTCCCCGGTTTGGTGAGGGGGGAAAGCCGACTTATCACTGGAGTGGACGCAACAAACTGTTCTTCTTCTTCCAATTCGAACAGATAGGATTGGGCCAGGCAGCGTCGCCCGGGAACGTTTCGGCGCCGACCGCCGAAGGAATTGCGTTATTGCAAGGACTTTCGGGTCTGTCGAGCAATAACTTTTCGATCTTCAGACAATTTGTGCCCGTGGCCGCAACGAACAACGCTGGCACAATTCCCGTGTGTACTGTGCTGCGCGATTCAGGGGCGAATTGTCCCGTGGGCAACGAGCTGGCGATCCCGATTGGGAACATTGCTTTTGCCGCCCCCAACTTCCAGAACAATCGCAACATCGTCTTCAATCTTGATTTCACGCAAAGTCCAAACACGGAGCACCACTCGCGTTTCATTTTCAACCGGCAACGCACGATTGATAACGCGGCCACGTTCCCTGAGTTCTTCGCTCTCGTACCAACTGACGGACGACTGTTCTCTTACACGTTGATCCACAATTTCAGTCCGAAACTCACGAACGAAACGCGACTCGCGTATCGCCGTTACCTCCAGACGTTCCCGGTATCGGATACCACCTTTCCCGGGTTGGACCAATTCCCAAACATTGGGCTGGCCGACCTCGGCTTGAACATTGGTCCAGATCAAAACGCTCCCCAGTTTACGATCGAGAACAGCTACCAGGTCGTGGACCAGGCGACCTATACGCACCACCAACACTCAATCAAATTTGGTGTGGACTGGCGCAATATAATTTCGCCACAGTCTTTTGTTCAGCGCTCCCGCGGTGACTATCAGTATCCGAATTTGGATCTCTTCTTGCGCGATATTCAGCCCAGCTTTGGTGAGCGAACAGTGGGCGCCTCGCCTTACTATGGCAACCAACATCTGTTCTACGCGTTTGGCCAGGACGATTGGAGAATCAGACCCAGACTTACCCTTAACCTCGGTGTCAACTATGTCTACCAGCAGGTTCCGCTAACGGCGC
>DATFRK010000509.1:0-4798 GCA_035263325.1 Pyrinomonadaceae bacterium
ATTCGCGATGGAGAACTTTCAAAGCCTCTTGAATGCCACTCGAACGATAGTCCCCGAATTGGCTACCCTACGAAGCATCCGGCGCGACATCAATGCGCTAATAGCATCACTCCTCCGTCCGCATGAAAGAGGTTCTTATCAGGATTGGGACATCAGCGACCCTCACGTGGCCGGCCTCTGTGCTCTGCTTCCGGCAACTGAATTGAACCAGATCACCGGACAAACCTATGATCCTCCGCAGGAGAGCGTCGCTGGTCCTGCTCTTCCAAACACCGCTACGGGAATCGAATGCAGATATGTGTCCAAGAACGCTGGCCAACTCCTTTTCATCGCCTGGGTTGATCCTTCACGGTTCCTCGCAGTACATCGGTTCGCTAAACTGACCGAATTCTTTCGTGGCGGGGGACGGCACGGGGTGGCAAAGGATCTAAAGGGCGTGGGAGACGAGGCCTATTGGGACGAGCGCCATGCACTCCTTGTCCGCAAGGGCAGAGTTCGTTTCTTTATCATCTTTACTTCCGCGGACGGCGTAATAAATCTTGCGGATATGTTCGCAAAAGAGAAGCAGCTAATCGAACTCTCAAGAGCATTTGCGCGTCGAATGGAAAATTTTCCGTCGGCTTTCGTCACCATGTTCTGTCTGCGCACTTCTTGACCCCATGCTGCTCAAGAATTTTCCAGATCTCACCTGAGACGCGCCTGGTTTTGTCGCCCTGCAAAATAAGAAACTGCACTTTTTTGTCTTCAAAGCAGTCTTGCGGGTCGCCTGGCTGAGTATCAATCTGGCTGCCAGAGGCCGGATCGTGAAAATCGATGTAGAACCACACGCCGTCATCGTCCGGTTCAGGGACTTGTGCCCTCCATCCGCCCCTAATTTGCGACCGATGGGTGTGGTAGTCGTAGTCGATGATCAGCCGCTCAGATCGGACATTTTTGGAAACGGAGAACTTGCGCAACTGAGGAAATTGGGCCTTTAGGTTCGCGATATCCTGCCCAATGGCAGTGATGATTTTTACCTGACTTGCTGGGGCTGTGCACAGCTTGACCCCATACCGATGAAGGATTTCCGAGATCTCACCTGAGACGGGGCTGGTTTTGTTGCCCTCCAACATAAGGAACGACACTTTTTTGTCTTCGAAGCAGTCCGGCGGCCAGCCCGGCCAGCCCAGCGTAGGCTGAGTATGGATCTGGTCGGTAGAGCCCGGATCGTGAAAATCGATGTAGAACCACACGCCGTCATCGTCCGGTTCAGGGACTTGTGCCCTCCATCCGCTCCGAATCTGGGACCGATGCGTATGGTAGTCGTACGTGATAATCAGCCGCTCGGATAGGACATTTTTGGAAACAGAGAACTCGCGCAACTGAGGGAATTGGGCCTTCAGGTTCGCGATATCCTGCCCAATGGCAGTGATGATTTTTACCTGACTCGCTGGGGCGGTGTCTGGGGTGCGGGTTTGGGCCGCACACGAAAAGGCGACGCATAACAACACGATGATGGCTTTGGCGAGATACACGGTACGTCCAATCTTAATTGTTGCTTTTCTCATACTTCACCGAGAAAGCCGTACCTGGGGCGTCGAAGCCCCCTCAATAAGCATTCGCTACTCATTATTCGTCGCCCCACGCCTGGCGGTTACCCGGACATCCGTCTGGCCGCTTGTGCCCGAGTTGGGTGATGAAGTAGCTCTCGCCTTCCTTGACTACGGTGGCAATCAATGTCCCCAACATCAGATCAGACTCATCCAACTTGCTCACTTTGACGCCGATCTGCCACTTGTTTCCACCTGGACACGGCTGGTCAAAATCAAACTCGTGATACAGGCTTGTACTGCCCAACATGTGATGTCCTGCTCGAGGAAACTTGGGAATCCGCGACCATCGCGCTGCCTTACGCCACGGCATGTGCGACCATTCATCCAGAAACCCTGCAGCGGAACCCGCCAGGGGAGGAATCCGAGTCGCTCGATTGCCTGCAATCCGATAACGAGCAACATGAGTGCGGATGAGAACTCCGGCATCCAGCTCCTGGCCAGCGTCAAAGTCCAGGCGAAAGCTGTCCCTTGCTGCCTCTAACGTCGCCCCAGCCTCGCGGAAGATTTCTTCCTTCCGGGACAGCACGACCACAGGTTTTTTGGGTGTTGCTCCCGGCCTGAGCACCCGAAAGTAGATGGTCTGCCAGTTCGACGTGCACCACGGATTCACGTAGGCATAGACCAGAAACCAGCGGCCATCCGCATCCGGCGGTGAGACCTGGTACAGCAGCTCTCCCAGACCGCCGCTGATCTGCTTGTATCCATTGGACTCGACAGCAATCACCATGTCCCAATGGCCTTTCCTTTTCTGAAAAACGTAGATTGAGCTGTCATCATCGCACTGAATAAAGATCGCACTCCGGAACACCATCAAATCAGGGTGGCCTGAAGGTTGAGTGACGTCCAGTTGGTGGATGAATCCGTAAATCGGCCTCGCTATCCAGTCGTCCCAGTCCTTGAGCTGGATGTTCGCCGCGTGCAGGCGCCGCAGCAGTTCCTCATGGGCGGCGGAAGCCTGGGCGCCCGGCCCGCCTTCGTTCAGCACCTGCTGAAACAAAGCCACCAAGTCGTGTTTCAGCCGGGTAAGCAGAGGAATCGCCGCTGCCGGGACTTCGTTGTCCTCTTCAATCTCGACCTGGCGCAGCTGTTGCAAGGTATCAGCAATGTTGTACGCCTGCTGTGAAAAGGCTAGGGCGGGAACGACGATACAAAAAATGAGTAGATAGAAAAAGACCCGGAGAATCATGGTTTAATTCATGCCGCCGGATCCATCGCTAGATTGGCACTGTGGCGGGTAAAAAGCAAGAGCTATTAATCACCAGGCCAAAGCGCCAGCGCGCTGGCCAGGTTGCGAAGAGAGTCTTTTATATACGCTCCAACCCCCGGAGCTGCGGAAGCCTTCCACGGCACGCTCCACGGCCAGCCGGGACAGGCGGGACAGGTCGGCAGAGCGGAAGTGTCTCCTTTATTACGATTTCCCGCAGGCTGAAGCCTGCTTCGGCACAACTTGCACCCCTGCAAGCGCAAAATCGGCGCTCACCCGGGACCCCGCTCACTCGCCCTGATACAGCCCTGACGGCTCAGCGCTGTCCGGGAGCAAGATTTTGTTTTGTAAAGCGTCTTAGACAAAAAACCAGAGCTGCACAACTCTTTTGTCGCTTAGGGGTTCCTACTTACCAGAGCACATAGCCATGAAATGCGAGATCTGCGGAGCGATTGCGAGGTTGGGACTGGATGAGTCGGCGCACGATCTTTGGCACTGCGCGGACGCGGGCCTGATGAAGACCGTGTCGAGAAAGAGCCGGAATTATCTGCACGAGATCGGAAAGCGAATCCAACATTTTGCACGCTCTCACAGCCGCTACTATCGGATGTGGACAATGGCATATCATCGGCGCGCACTGGTCACGTTGGATATTTAGTTTTTACGACAGATTAAAAGAGACGCAACGGGCAGCCGTTGCGTTTTGCTTTTTTGGCGCGTGACCAACTGAATTTCAGGAATGGTCGTTCCACGACCTTCGTAGACTTGGTCGGGTTTGTTCGCATCGGCATTTGCAAGCGCCAAAAGCCAAGGGCCAGCAAGCTGGCCCTTTGGATTGAGATGAGCTGCGGCCAACGTTAAACGGCAGGGCAGGCAGCAGTGGTGGCGTTTGTGGTGCCTACAGTCTGCTTTGCACCCACAGTGACAACTGTTCCATCGAACTTGGTCAGGGTAAACCCGTTGAAAACAGGCTCCGGGTAGGTGAATCCCAGATCGTTCAACAGAGCTATCGCTACATCTTCTCCTGACGTAAGACCGAGGTAATTGCCGCCTACGCGGGTGTGAATTCCCAGCCAGTTACGGCCTTCGGCAATATTGAAGGCAAGCTTGTTGAGTTCGCCGAGGATGGTAAGACTGCTGCTGTTGTTGAGCAGTGTAAGGCCGTCTTCAGAAGCCTCAACGGCTTGCACCGGCCAGGCCCTGGCGTTGCCCGGTGTGCCTACATCGAACACCGCTTTCAACAAAGTGACACCGACGCCAGCGGTGAATGCGTGACCGGCCGGTGGATCGGGATGGCTAGGCGATCCGCCCCCCGATTGCTGGGGAAGAAAATAGAGGTTGGCCTCATCATTTGGCCTGCCACGTTTCGTGTTCAGTTGCTGGTTGCGAGTATTGATGAGCGGAAGTACTGGCGAATTGAGCAGATCGGCATGCAGCGAGGGGTTCAGGCTGAACCTCGCGTTCTTGATGCCATCCACCAGATTGCCCATGGCCTCAGGCCGCAGTTTCCGATGCACGTACCACTTCTGGTAGAAGGCCTGGGCCTCAGTGTCCTGTGCCGCTCCAATCAAATTGAAGAGCCAGGCAGTGCTGAAGGTGTTGAAGCCGCTGATTCTGGTGTCGTTTGCATATGGCGAGTTGGCACTGATCGGGACACCCAGATTTTGCAGGATGATCGCAGCACGGAAGTAGAGAGAGTAGATTGAGTCCTGGTTCGCCTGTTGGCCCAGATCACGACCGCTGCGAATGAAGCGTGGTGTGGGATCAACTGTGGTCGGGGCTTCGGAAGGATTAATTGCCCCGTTGCCATTTTCGACGGACAGGTACTCGGCGAAATCGGTCATGAAGTCGAGACCTGTTCCAGCACCGGTAAGCACCTGGCCGGTATTTTTGTCAGCCACTGGAAACCTGGTGTTGATTTTGGGAACAAAGGTCACGCCGTCAAAGTTGTGGGTCTGGTAAAGCAACTGCGAGATGTACGGGCCGGTGGTTACGCCGAACC
>DATFRK010000510.1:0-7295 GCA_035263325.1 Pyrinomonadaceae bacterium
GAAACTACACGGTGCGCATTGATCAGAACATCGGTAACAGCGACAAGATCTTCGGTCGGTATAGTGCCTACAACCGGCAGAGCAGCTACAACAACTACACCAACTCAATCTATGTTGGGGACAGGTTCGGTTTCATTTCCAAGCAGGCCGTAGTCGACGCGGTCCATACCTTTAGTGCGAGGACCGTGCTAAATCTCAGGTATGGCTTCAATCGGTTCATCCGCGCCCCCGACGCACCTGAAGGGCAATATGGGATGGACCTGACGAGCCTCGGTTTTCCTGCTTCCTTCAACAACGCCGTCGGTGAAGGCTATCGCCGCTTCCCGCGCTTCGATTTCAGCTGCACCGGTTGCACTGGTGCGCCCGTTGGCAACGGTCACACTAATGAGTTCCGGCCGGTGGGCAGCCACTTCGTAACTGCAGTCGTAAACCGAATGCAGGGAATCCACTCGTTACGATTCGGTGGTGAAATGCGAATCTATCGAGAGGACGACAGCTTTAAGAACAATAATCAGTCGGGCCAGTTCTCGTTCGATAACAACTTTACGCGCGTTGGTACCACGCAACCCAACGACCTCGAAGGCCTCCAGGCATTTGCGGCGTTCCTGCTGGGCTATCCGTCCACCATGTCCATCACTCGCGCGTCGGATTACTCCGAATACTCCAAGACCTGGGGATTCTTTGCCCAGGACGACTTGCGACTGACCCGGAAACTGACGCTGAACCTGGGCTTGCGCTGGGAATTTGAGACGGCCCTAACCGAACGTCAAAATAAGAGCGTCTCTGGTTTCGACTTTGCTTATACCCAGCCATTCGAAGCAGCGGCGCAGACTAACCTGGCTGCGATCTTAGCCAAGTTACCGGCCACCGATCCTCTCAAAACGACTTTCGGGTTGACCTCGATAAGCGCAAAGGGTGGATTGTTGTTTGCCGGCAAGGACACCGGCAGCGGACTTTATAACACGCCAAAGAACGGCTTCCTGCCCCGGTTGGGCTTCGCCTATCAGTGGAATGATAAGACCGTGTTCCGCGGTGGCTTTGGTCTGTACCAGGGATTCCTGGGTGAACGCCGCGGCGATGTGATCCAACCCGGATACACTCAACTTACAACCCAACCTTTGACTACTGGTCCAAACGGTGGACCTCTGCCGTTCTTGATTTCGAATCCATTCCCAAGCGGCATCACTGAGCCAACTGGTAATGCTGCAGGCAAACAAACTGCTTTGGGGCAAAATGTCACTTTCTTCAACCAGGATCCCAAGGTGGCCAAGCAGGCACGCTGGTCCTTTGGTGTTCAGCGTGAGCTTTGGGGAGGCTGGGTGTTGGACGTGGAATACCTCGGAGACAAGGGATCCAACATCGAAATTGCTCGCAATCTCAACGCGTTACCTAATAAGTATTTGAACACGGACACAACGCGTACGGCGGCGATGCAAGCCAATACCACCGCTCTTGGTGGCGCAGTGGCGAATCCTTTCTTCTGTACTACTCCCAATGCCGCCGGCACTGGTTGCACCAGCGGCACCGCTTTGTTCACGGGAGCTGGAGCTACTATCTCTCGGCGACAATTGCTGCTTCCGTTTCCTAATTTCGGTAGCATCACCACCAGCAACAACGATGGTGAGAGCTGGTACCACTCCGGCCAGATCAGTTTGGACAAGCGTTTCTCAAAGGGTTGGGGAGCTCAGTTCGCTTACACCCGGTCGAAATGGTTGGAAGCCCTTGAGTACTTGAATGGCGCCGATTTGACACCGGTGAAGCAAGTCTCACCGCAGGACGTGCCTAATCGCTTCTCGATGAGTGCTTTCTACGAGTTGCCGTTTGGCAAAGGCCAGCTCTTCTTCAACAATTCGAGCCGCTTGGCTGACGCGATCATCGGTGGCTGGCAGATCCAGGGCACCTATGTCTATCAGACCGGGTTCCCGCTGAGATTTGCCAACGATGCGTTCTACCTGGGTGGGGAGATCAATAACGGCAACCAGAGCCTGACCAGTGCCTTCAACACTGGGGCCTTTGTTAACGTTCTTGCCGGTAACCCGACCTGCGGCGGCTTTGCAGCGGCAAATGCCAGCTGCGCTACTCCGGCCGACCACTTGCGCACGTTGCCGTTCTTCTTTAACGACGTGCGGATCGACCCGATCAATAACGTTGACCTCGGCTTGCGCAAAGACATTCATATTCGAGAGCAAATGAAGGTCCAATTGCGGCTGGAGTTTATCAACGCGTTTAACCATCCACTCTTCCCTGGAGCAGCGGTGAATCCGGGCGCAACAAGCTTCGGTCAGATTGCTGCTTTGAACCAACTCAACTACGCGCGTCGCGCGCAGATGATGTTCAAGTTCATCTTCTAAACTCGAGCTTCCACGCTTTTCCTAACGGGGAGTTTGCTCTTGAGCAAGCTCCCCGTTTTTTATGTCGTGCTCCCGAGTAGACGCCGTTACTACCAGGTCGGTGATAATTCCACTCACTCATGATTTCACGTCGTCGGTTTCTTAGCGGTGTGGTTGGCGCCGCAGGTTTGTATGGCCTGGCTGCACCCGAACAACTCTCCTCAGCTTTTTCATCTAAGCCTGGAGCGCCACGGATCAATCGCCAGGATTTGGTGCGTCGACATAATCCCCGCCTGCACAAACTCGATCCGCTGGCTCCCCTGACAGTTGGTAATGGTGGTTTTGCTTTTTCAGCCGATATCACCGGTCTGCAGACTCTCAGTGATGAATATCAAAATGCGATGCCCCTTTGCACCATGTCGGAGTGGGGCTGGCACACGAGTCCTGCTCCGCCTGGCCTCAAGAACGAGACACTCCGCCTGACGACGTACGACACGCACGGCCGTCCGGTTGGTTACCCTACAAGCTCTGAAGGACAGACAGATCTCTATAACTGGCTACGCGAAAATCCGCATCGTCTCCACCTTGGTCGGATCGGTTTGTATTGGATCACTGAGAAGACCAACGTCTCGCCGCAACAGGTTTCTGACATCAACCAGGAACTGGATCTATGGAGTGGAATTCTCTTGAGTCAGTTTCGCCTGCGGGGGAAGCCGGTGGCTGTTACGACTGCGGTCCATCCAACTTTAGATCTGCTGGCCGTCCGGATTGAGTCTGATCTAATTGCGGCAGGCAAATTGGGAGTACGGATTGATTTTCCCTACGGGTCGAGCAGTATGCAGGCGGCCGATTGGAACCAGCCCGCCAGGCATCGCACACTGGTGAATGGCGGCGGGTCGAGTCACGCAACCATTCACAGGAGTTTGGACCAGGACTCGTATTCAATCGCACTCTCCTGGCAGCCTAACCCGGCCACGCTCGACGCCAAGACTGAGCATGAACTCCTGCTTGCTGCTCCACCAGCAAGTAGCGGAACTCAAATCGAGTTCGTTGCTGCTTTTTCACCCAACTCAACCGCTCGGGCCTCGGCTACCGCTAGGGCAACGTTCGCAGCCAGTCGCGACCACTGGCAACGCTTCTGGCTGGCAGGTGGCGCGGTCCAATTGAGTGAAAGCAAAGATCGCCGGGCCCCGGAACTGGAACGACGAGTTGTTCTTTCACAGTATCTGACGGCTATTCAGTGTGCGGGAAGCATTCCTCCCCAGGAAACAGGGCTGACCGTCAATAGTTGGTACGGAAAATTCCACCTCGAGATGCACTGGTGGCATGCGGCCCACTTTGCCCTCTGGAGCCGGTTGCCCCTGTTTGAGAGAAGTTTGAGTTGGTATGACTCGATCCTCCCCTCAGCCCGTGAGCGGGCTCGGGCGCAAGGATATGCCGGGGCGCGCTGGCCCAAGATGGTGGGCCCTGAAGGTCGAGATAGCCCTTCGCCGATCGGGCCATTGTTGATCTGGCAGCAACCACATCCGATCTTTTATGCGGAACTTTGCTACCAGTCGCGTCCGCGTCGGGACACGCTCGCGCGTTATCGTGAGTTGGTGCTGGACTCTGCGGCTTTCATGGCCTCCTATGCTTTCTTCGATCAAAAAGAGGATCGCTTTGTGCTGGGACCTCCAGTCATTCCAGCGCAGGAGAATCATCCGCCGCGGGAAACCTGGAACCCCACCTTTGAACTGGCTTACTGGGCGCACGGATTGAGTCTCGCACAGCGCTGGCGTGAACGACTTGGCCTGGGTCGCAACGCTGAATGGGATCGCGTGATTACGAAACTCGCGCGCTTGCCAGCCCGTGATGGCGTTTACCTCGCGCATGAAAATTGTCCCCAGACTTTCAGGGACCGAAATCGTGATCATCCTTCAATGCTCGCGGCTTTTGGCGTGCTCCCTGGAGAGCTTGTCGATCGCGACACGATGCGCCGGACGCTGCAGAAAGTCATGAAGGAATGGCGTTGGGATGAGACGTGGGGTTGGGACTATCCAATGACGGCGATGACTGCCGCCCGGCTTGGTGAGCCCAAAATAGCAGTCGATGCCTTGCTGATGACGACGGATAAGAATCGCTATCTGCCGAACGGCCACAACTGGCAACGACAGAATTTACCGTGTTACTTGCCGGGCAATGGCGGATTGCTTTACGCGATAGCGATGATGGCCGGAGGTTGGCGGGGCGCTCAGCAAACACACGCGCCAGGATTTCCCGCTGATGGATCGTGGAGCGTGCAGGTGGAGAACCTGGCGAGTGGGGTTTTGCGGTCGATTTAATCCGCAGATTACGCCCGCTTCCTGTTTTAGTTTAAACTGTCTTTTCTGCCAGGCGTAAGCTGCGGATCATCCTTATTGCCAGCCGCACATCTTGCTGGTTGGGTTGGCCTGGACGATATCGAGGAAACGTCTCTCGTAGCTCTTGGCGTAGAGGTCGACGCTGTGGCGAATTCTACTGAAGAGCAAACAGCGCAGGCTATCTTCAGTAACGCGGTCACGGATATAGACCATCGCATTTGCTTCGCCCCAGTACTCGCGATCCTCCCAAATCTCAACGGGAGTGCCGCCGATCTGTTTGGCCAGATCGACCAACTTTGGATCGCTCGGATTGCGTCCGTTGGTTAGGAAGATACTGTTGTACTCAGGGATCAATTGGCTTTGCAGTTGATAGAGTTTTGGATCGGCCTTGGCGGTGCGGTTCACGTGCCCGAATTCATGAGCGATCTTGGTCGCCGCGAGGGTGGTGCCGTCGACGCGAGCAGCCGAATCACCTGGTCCAAGTGAGTTCATCACGGGAAAATAGATGGGATTTGGATATCCTTCGTCCAGCCGCGAGCCCAATGTAATTGTAGCCGCAATCAACTGGCCCGAGTCGTTCCATTTGTATTTACCGGTCGTGGCGCCCTCTGCATTTTCGCGCGCCATGGTGATGGTCAGCGTGAAGTGAGCATTGTTCTGGTAGAAGTCCCATTGAGAGCGACCGGCTTCAGTGGAAAGAAACTCTCTCTTCCAGTTCTGGTAGCGCTCGGCATACTTGGCCGAGATATCTTCCTTGATACCGGGTCCCTGATCGGGAACCGCTGCGGTTTCAATCTCGGGTATCGAACCGTGATAAGCCATTATCTCGGCGGGTACCAGGACCGTGCTGGGAACTGGCCCAGGTTGGAGCGCGGAGTGCCCAACTACGGATAGTGAGAACACAAGACACGCGAACAGGACTAAGAGAATTGCGCAACGGGAGAGTCTCGTTTTATTCATAATGGCAAGGTCCCTACGTCTACTGACTCGGACGTTGAAATGGCGAGGGTTGACTAACTGCGAATTTGAATTTTCTAAACCATATGCCACGATAAGTCAATGATTTTACGGCCGAGTTACAGGCAGATTTTCGGCCCCAATTTTGCTGGAGGGAGAGGGAGGTCAACTTGGAATTTCGGGAACTGGGACGCACGGGTTGGCGAGTGTCTACCATCAGTTTTGGGAGCTGGGCAATTGGCGGTGCCTGGGGCCAGGTCGACGAGGAGGAATCGCTTCAGGCGCTGCGAAAAGCCGTCGATTTAGGCGTGAATTTCTTCGATACGGCGGACGTCTACGGGGATGGCAATAGTGAACGCCTGCTGGCCAGGCTTAAGCGGGAATGTACGGACGAGATCATTGTCGCTACCAAGGCGGGGAGGCGCCTGGAGCGACAAACGGTGGGCGGCTACACCGAAGAAAACCTGACCGCGTTTGTCGACCGCAGCCGGCAAAATCTCGCCGTCGACACCCTGGATCTGTTGCAGCTGCACTGTCCGCCAACAGACGCGTATTACCATCCGGAACTTTTCGCCATCCTGGACGACCTGGTCGCGCGAGGTAAGCTTCGTTACTACGGCGTCAGCGTCGAACGAGTAGAAGAGGCCCTGAAGGCGCTTGAGTACGAGAACGTACAAAGCGTCCAGATCATCTTCAATATCTTTCGTCAGCGTCCCGCCGATCTGTTTTTTGCGGAAGCCAGGAAGAGAAAAGTCGGGATCCTGGCGCGAGTGCCGTTGTCGTCGGGCATGTTGACCGGCAAGCTCAACGCAAGCAGCACCTTTGCCGCCGACGATCACCGGGCCTTCAATCGTCATGGGGAAGCCTTTGACCGCGGCGAAACTTTTTCTGGAGTCGATTATGAGACGGGTCTAAAGGCGGTTGAAGAGTTGCGGGCTCTAGTGCCTCCGGGGATGACGTTAACGCAGTTTGCCTTGCGTTGGATCCTGATGTTCGATGAGGTCACGTGTGCGATTCCTGGGGCCAAGCGACCAGCCCAGGTTGAGGAGAATGTGCGTGCTGCAGATTTCTCGCCGTTGTCTGTCGACACGATGCGCCGCGTGCGCGAGATTTACGAAGGACGAATTAAGCAGTTGGTCCATCACTATTGGTGATGCCACGGCCCTGCGCCGTGGAGGGTTACGCTTGCTGCTAGAGAAAAGAGAGCTTCCTCTCGGCACGATGCCACGGCCCTGCGCCGTGGAGAGTCACGCTTGCTGCTAGAGAAAAGAGAGCTTCCTCTCGGCACGATGCCACGGCCTTGAGCCGTGGAAAGTTACGCTTGCTGCTAGAGAAAAGACAGCTTCCTCTCGGCACGATGCCACGGCCCTGCGCCGTGGAGGGTTCACGTTTGGCTGTTTTATGAGCTGGTAGCAGTGAGCGTTCAGTACCACGGCGCAAGGCCGTGGCATAACAGAAATTTCTGAGACACTGTTCAGTAGCAGTGAATGTTAAGAGCCACGGCGCGAGGCCGTGGCATAACACACCCAAGTCACTCTTGAATAGCAGTGAATGTGAAACACCACGGCACATAGCCGTGGCATAGTCAAAGATCGATGAAAACAAAACTACTAATACTCCTTTTGCTGATACCTGTGGGTTTTGTGCGAGCTCAAGTTCCCGCAACAAC
>DATFRK010000511.1:0-4600 GCA_035263325.1 Pyrinomonadaceae bacterium
TTTCAACCTAAAAAGCACCCTTGCATTAAGGAGATACCACCGGCTGAAGCCCGGTGGTATCTCGCTGGCAATTTGATTCGCTTCTTGTAGGCTGAAATTGAAACTCCACCGGCTGAAGCCGGCGGTATCTTGCTCGCGATAAGGCCTCGACACATTTTTCCTTAGAATGGATTACCGGGTCGTGACCTCTCGCTACACTGCGTTATATTCTTGCCACGCAGACTTAATCTACAGTTGAGGAACAAAGCTCATGGAACTCTCTCGCATCAGCACACCAAATGCTCCGACTCCCGCAGGGCACTATTCCCAAGCCATCAAGTACAACGGACTCGTTTTTGTATCCGGTCAACTATCGATTGATCCCAAAACGGGGGAGCGGAAGCTGGGTTCAATTGAAGAGCAAACTGAACAGACGTTGCGGAACATAGAAGGGATTCTTAAAGCGGCCAACAGTGATCTAAGCAAAGTGCTCAAAATGACAGTCTACGTTGCTGACATTGAACTCTGGAGTGCAGTCAATACGGTCTACGCCAGAGTCATGGGAGAAAACAGACCGGCACGCGCAATAGTCCCGACAGGCGCGCTACACTATGGATTCTTGATCGAGATCGAGGCAATTGCCGCGACCAACTCGTAATATGGACACACTGAGTCTTACCCGTGAGATGAGTCATAAGATTCCGCTAGCTGCTTTGCTCACGATCTGCGTTCTTGGAGTCGCGTCCGTAAGTGCTCAGAAGAAACCAGACAGGGAACGGCTGGGGTTACAAGGGCCAGTGAAGTCAATCGAGTCTTATGTCGTCGAGTGTAACTTAGCAGATGGTGAAGTGCAGGAAGGCAAGCCACGGATTTCGGAAACCACCATCTTCGCTCGGACGGGAGGATTCAAGGAACGTTTATCCTACGACCAGCACGGCCTCCTTCGTGACCGCTTTGTCTATACCTACGACACTCAAGGAAGAAATACCGGCTATGAAGAATACTCCTCGATTCTAGACAAAACCCTTACGCGCGCACGCAGGCACGTCTATACGCTCGATGCCGAGGGGAACATTAGCGAATACCGAGTCTTCGATTCGGATGGATCGGTCGGAGCTCGTTTTACCTATAAGTACGATCAAAAAGGAAACAAGACTGAAGACTCCTTTTGGTCACCCATCGGCGAACAGCCCGCAAAAACCGTCTACACCTGGGACGAGCAGGGAAACGAACTTAGTAGGGCTTACTATCGCGCTGATGGCACGCTCGAGTGGAAAACAATTTCTAAGCGTGATTCCGAAGGTAGGGTCAGCGAATGGCTACAATACATTAACCAAAAGCTCAAGTACTCGATTTCTTATAGCTACGATCAAAAAGATAGGATTCTTGAAAGCGTCACCAGGGAATTCGATGCTAATCCCAACCTTCGGACTTCCCATGCACCACAGGACGGCAAGGTCGTCTATAGCTACGATGACGCCAATAGAACCAAGAAAGTTTCGACATACGGTCCCGATGGTCTGCTGAAGAATCGAGAGATCTATGAGTACGATGCAAGGGGCAACGAAATTGGAGTCACGAGGTTTAACTCCGATGGCTCACAGAATGACACGGTGATTCATTTCTACGACGACATCTCTGAGCCTCGCAGCAAGTATCGCGGACAACTGAGAGGGAAGTCTGTTTTTGAATTCGAGTATGATGCAAATGGCAATTGGACCAGGAAGGTGTACCTGATTCAGGAAGCGCAGGGTGCCAAGGGCAAGCCTTTCAGAATCGAGCAGCGCAGAATTACGTATTACTAACCCCCAGCAAAATCTCAGGGAATTTCCAGTTTAGTCCAAGAAATCATTGACAGACTCAAAAAGCTTAGGGGATTCTCTCTCAACGGTTATCGCCTGGTAAAGAAAAGTCCGTTTCGAGACAGCTCTGTTCTATAATCAGCTCGACTTTCAATCCGACAGAACGCAGTTAGGGGCGTTGCCAATAGCGGGAGATCGATTTGAAACTCTTTGCTGTTCTGTTCCTAATTACAATCTCTTTCCCCCTCGCGGCACAAACGCCAATTGCCGTGGATACCGGCCCCGCCCAGCCTTCTCCACCGGAAACCCTCGCAAGATCTGATCGCCCCAGACGAGAAGGCTTGCCGCGGGTGATATGGAGGCCCTGGGTCACCGAGTTTCGGCCGAACGAAGCCGAGAAGAGAGTCTTGTTGCCAAACGCGGAAGATGAAGCGCGGTTTGCTACCTTCCTCCGGCAACCTGATACTGGACTCGTTCACCTCTTCCCGGCCCAACGTCGCTCACGAGTTGTTTCAATCGATGACCTGGTGGCAGGGAAGACTCCCGGCTTCTATAGCTACGCCTGCATGTATTCGTTCTCCCGGAAGAAGTATGGGATGGGCTTAAATGGTTGGGTCGATCCCCGGCTCGGATGGGCCGAAATTCGCCTACACCGCAGGATCTTCCTTTCAGGATTCACCGGCGAATCCATCGGCCTGTTAGTCGGTCTGGGCGATGTGCCCATTGAAGAGGTGGGGCTGCGGACGCCCGGGGTAATCGAAGTCGATGGGATGGCCGCCCCGACTGATGATCTTGAGGCAGAAAGAATGAGCAGGTTGAGCTTCGAGGGTTTTCAACGTGATGGGTTTAATTTTCGTGCCTTGTTGCCAATATCGGTGAACACCACTTACGCCCTGCGTTCGATTAACAACCACCGCGCTGACATCCTGGTAACGTTCCGCGTGGTCAGGGTCTTTCAAGATGGTAGCCTTACGATCTTGTGGAAGAAACTAAAAGCTTATCCAAAGCCGACCTGGAAGCGAGTCGAATGAACCCTGTCCTCCGGTAGTCCCGGTGAGATAGCGTCGCTTACCTCAGCCTTACCGACTTGGAGGTTTTTCATGAAGCGCTGGCACATAAATATTGTATTTGGAGGACTGGTGACTCTCTTCGTCACCATGAATCTTCTCCCATCCATCAAGCACTCGTGGGTGCGGTATTCCGGAGCTGTCGTACCAACCGGGACTTACGCCCTAACTTTTTCCGACAAACCAGCACGGCTACTTAGCGTCCAAGGCCAGCGCCATATTCCACCTCACACTGTTGAGGACGCTGCTGCCTATTACGCCCTGGTCCTTTTTCCCCAGGGTCGGCTCGAAGAAGTCGATGGCTTTAGCAGCTCGGATGGTCTGCGTTATTTGGACGTTAAGCATTGGCAGCTTTGGAAGGGTAATGCATTTGATGGGACCGACTTGCGAATTGCTTACGATGCAGTCTGGCAGACCGTGCAAGTCGACTCGCAAAAGTACGATCTCAAAAAGGGCAATTTGTTTGTCATCAGATACAGTGAGAATTTGACACCTGTTGTCACACAACTCGACGCGATCATTAATAACAAGGCCGACTATGAAGTCACCAAGGCTTTCAAGTCTCGTTTGCAGGACGACTCCTTAGTTCAATCGCTCTGACGTGATCGTTTCCGACCACGAGCGACGCCATTTTCTAATCCCGTCAGAAACTTTGTCTCTTCTGGAAAAGGGGACTGCAATGGAGCTTCCTTTGACCCCACTGGAATTTGCCCGGCGCACGCGCAGGCTATACCCCGAGCGTGAAGCATTGATCGATGGAGACTTGCGCCTGACTTACGAAGAATTCTTTGCTCGTTGCGATCGCTGGTCTGCTGCCTTGTTGAAACTCGGACTGAAACAAGGCGATCGCGTCGCTTACATCTCACCAAACACCCATGCGATGCTCGAGTCTTTCTACGCGGTGCCGCAACTTGGCGCTGTTCTCGTACCAATCAATTACCGGCTAACTCCCAACGACTTTGTCTACTTGATCAATCACAGCGGCGCTCAGATCGTCTGTGCACACTCGGATTACCTCGAATGTCTCGACGGAGTACGCTCAGAGTTGCCCGACGTCAAGTTCTTTGTAACCCTTGAAGGGAGCAGGCCAGGTTGGCTGGAGTACGAGCGCCTGCTGGCGCAAGCGCCCGCCGAATTCATGCAGCCGCAAATAGCAGAGACGGATCTTCTTTCGATCAATTACACCAGTGGCACCACCTCCAAACCCAAGGGGGTGATGATCACTCACCGTAATGCCTACATAAACGTGGTCGGTACCCTCATTCACCATCCCATGTCGTTAGCGGATCGTTACCTTTGGACGCTGCCGATGTTTCACGCCAACGGCTGGACGTTTGTCTGGACAGTGACAGCAGCCGGTGGCGCCCACGTTTGTCTGCGCAAGGTTGAAGCCGACAGCATCTTTGCAAAAATCAAGCAAGAGTCAGTCACCATGTTGTGCGCGGCCCCAACAGTTTTGATTGGTATTGCCAATGGACCAGAAACACTGCGCCAGGAAACACGTTCCGGTGTACGCGTAGTAACTGCCGGCGCGCCACCGGCCGCTGCAACCATTGAACGTATCGAAGGTGAGTTGGGCTGGACCATCACGCAGGCATATGGCCTCACTGAAACATCTCCGTTTATCACCATCTGCGAGACAAGGCCCGAGCACGAAGGACTCTCGTGCAGCGAACGGTCTGTAGTCAAAGCCTGCCAGGGAGTGGAATTGCTGACGTCTGGTGAGCTACGGGTGGTTGATGAAGAAGGCGC
>DATFRK010000512.1:0-2581 GCA_035263325.1 Pyrinomonadaceae bacterium
AGACAAAGAATTTACGACTTGTTGCGAATAAAGACTGGCCAATTTGACTACATCGTCAATGATTTTCTGCGATGATGCCGTGCCGGATAGAACCAGGCGAGCGCCGTCCGTATCAACGTTAATCTGCTGTCCCGGGTAGCTCCGCTCGATTGCCCCGCGTAACGCTGTCGTATCTGGCTCCACGATTACGTCCAGGATTTGGGAATGATCCGGTGTGTCCCAAATAATCAGGCTGCTCGTACCGGCGGCTTTTCCTGAAACCACAACCTGTGTGGGTGACGTTGCGACCGTCTCAATTGCGTTCGGATTGCTGGTCAAAACACGCGTGATAGGGGCCTGCGTGTTAATGACCACCGACTTGTTGATCAAGATGTGGAGAACCTGACCCTCAGGCTGAGCGGCCTGCTGTTGCGCTCCACCGTGCAACGGCCGGCCTCCGAGGATTAGCGTGCATAAGAAAACTGCGACTCTTGTCGCTCGCGGCAAGTCCATCTGCCTCCTCAAAACTTTTGCTCGGTCCGTTGAGTTCCCTGGATGACTTCGATCACGTAAGGCTCGCGCGCTTTCGGAACCTCGACTACAGGCGCCGGCGGACGCGGCGGTTCCACTTTGGCACTAGCGCGAACGACCGGCTTGGGTGGCGGTGTCACGGGCGGCGCCGGCGAAACTTGGACCGGTCTACCTGAGAGTTGATCCATTCTTGTCGGTGGTATGTCGGCAATTTTTCGGTCGACACCGCTTCGCAAGACGAACTGAATCGAACCCTGAGAGCTGGCGAGAAGTATTTTTTGGGAATCTTCAGGCGTTAACAAAAGTGTTACGACGTTGACGGTTTGCGGTTTACCCTGAGGGTCCGGCTCTATCGATGTCCCGGCTGTTATGACCTCAACATCTTGCAGTACCGTATGGGTTATCGTGCCCGAGGGCGAGGCGTACGTGGCAATGACATCGACGTGCGAGCCGGGAAAAAGAAATCCGGCCACACCCACGATTTCATTCGAGCGGATCGCCGTGGCACGCATCCCCTCAGGAATCTTGCCAGAGAGGCCAAAACCAGATCCGGGAGCGGCCAGATCTCGCGCCAATAAAGGTTGTTTGGCGGCTACCGACACCATGAGGGGCCGACCTATCGCATCTTCCACCTTTTTTATCGAACCCGGCAATGCGACGTTGTCCGGCCAGGCAATACTCGTCAGATCCTGTGCCGTTAGCGGTACGCCAGGCGACAAGTCTTTAGCCGCCGCGACGATCGAGATCATATTCGGCCCGGAAGAAGCAGGCTGCAATCGTCTGGCGACCAGATATGTAGCGCCGACGGCAATAACAGCAGCCATGACAAAGGCAATCAAAATCCGACGAAGGTCCGTAAATCACCCCCAAGAAAACGTTTGACTCAAGCAATATAGGGTCCCAATTGCGATTGCTGGTGCAAAAGGGACCCTCATGGTCTGAGTCTGTCTTATATTCAATTCAGGATGCGGTCGAAGTCCTGCCGTCAAGTGATGCTGAATCAACACGAAAGTGTTCCGGATTGTCGCCAGCGTCCGTTGTTTATAGAGCATGACAACAACGGCCATCACCCCTCCCCCAACCGCAGCTGCGATCAAGAGATTGACAATTTCCGTCAGTCCGGTGAACGCGCTGACGGCAGCCATCAGCTTGACATCACCGCCACCCATTCCTCCGATAAGAAAAAGGAAGAAGAAGAGACCGCCCCCAACCAATGTGCCAAGAAGACCATCCGTAAGTCCCGGCCATCCTAACACGAAAAGGCGTAGGATCAGCGCGGCAATGATGCCAAAATACGTCAGTTGGTTTGGGATTTTTCTGATGCGAATGTCTTCGATGGATCCCGCGACACCGAAGACGAAGGCACAGATTAACAGGTATCTCTCCACGAATCCTTCTGGGAATTAGTCAATTGTGCTGCCACGAAGTGGCGATCGACCACATTAAATTCAGATAATCGATCGCCTTCGAGTAGCATGGGGGCCACCGTGGTTGCGGGCACATTCTAGCTTACGTAACCGCCGACTCTTTGGCCGATCCTGGTGAAAGCGCTATTGATGTAACTTGCAGCGGTGGTCATACCGGCTGTGGCGGCCAACGCGACAAGCGCGACGATCAAGAGGTATTCTACGAGACCTTGACCGCTGTCGTTTTCATGTAACTGAACTAGTAAGTCACGCATTGGGCGGCTAGCTGATATATCCACCCAGCTTTTGCCCGATTCTCACAAATGCGCTGTTGATATAGCTTGCAGCACTTGTCATGCCGGCTGTGGCGGCCAAAGCAACCAGTGCGACGATCAACAGATACTCAACCAATCCCTGGCCACTTTCGTCCTTGTGAAGTCCCTTCATCAAAGCAAGCACTCTGGTCATTTCCATTTTCTCCTATCAAATTTTTGAACCGCCTCTTGCGATCCGGCGTTTCGTAAACAGCCGTCATTGGAACAAGGTGTCGTACCCCCAACAATGGTCCGAAAGGCTAGCCACTGACTAGCACTTTAGTTCTGTCCCAAAAATCGACGGAACTATAGGGTCATTCTTGAGATATGTCAATTCAAATCTAGACCTGC
>DATFRK010000513.1:0-8283 GCA_035263325.1 Pyrinomonadaceae bacterium
CCATCCGCGCCGTCGTGAGCGCGCGAACTTTGCCGATGCGTTGGCGGTGAAGATCGGCGATCGCCAAGACGTTAGCACTGTGGCGCCGGCGCAGTTTCGATCGCTGTGGGGTCGGACAAACGTTTGGTGGGGTGGTCCGAGATTGGCTTGGGCATTCTCATTGCTGCTTTTGTTCCTGGCGGCAGGTGCAGTTTGGCTGGTGCTCGACTCGCGCCGCCTGCGACAAGAACGGGCTCAGGCTGAAGCGCAACGCGCGATCCAGGCCCAGCGAGAACTCGAACTACAACAGCAAGTTGAGGACGAACGCCGGCGGGTGCAACAGTTGTCTGCCGAATTGGAGCAGCGCCACGCTGAACAGGGTGGAAAAGCAACGCCATCTCCAACATCTGTCGGCAATGTGCCTGCGTTTGTCTCTTTGAGCCTGGCGGCAGGTGCCTTCAGAGGCCCAGAAGGTGGACCACCGGCGACGCTTGTCTTGCCCAGCGGTACCCAACAAGTCAGGCTGCAACTGAGCTTGAAGGAAGGTAACTACAGCAGCTACGAGGCGGTGTTACATCGCGCCGGCGGTGAACAGATCTCTACCTGGCAACATCTCGCCCCGAAATTGAATGAATCTGGGGCGAGTTTCAGCCTGACCATCCCTGCGCAACGATTCATCAGTGGCGACTATATCTTGACGTTGAGAGGCAAGTCTCAAGGTGGCGAGGTGGAAGATTTAAGTAAATCAATCTTTCACGTCGAGAGAAGGTAAAACGATTCGAAGTTAGAAATTACGGGATCTCACGTCGAGCAACCCGGAGGAATCCAATTGTTCGCGACTCCGGAGGCGTCCAATTGTTCGCGACCCCGGAGGCGTCCAATGTTTATAGCCCTCGACACCCACCACGACATGGCACTCCGTAGGAGTGCGATGTTCGTCTCAACGCCCGAGCTATAAACATCCTGCTCCTAACGGAGCAAAATCCGTCTGTCGACTTAGAGGCAAAGCCTGCTCCTAACGGAGCAAAACCTCTCTAAAAATTTCCGCGATACGTTTTTCGCTTCCCGTCACTAACCAACGACAAGCCGTCTCAAAGCGAACGGAACCCTCGATCCTTTCGCTCACGAAGTCGCACCCGACCTCTGGTGACTTCGAATTCCGCCGTTTGTTTTCGAAGGGAGCGATGATGATTAGTGCCCAACCTCGCAAAGCCCACTTTGCCGGAAACGTATCCGCTAAGGTTCCTAACCGGCGAAAATGGTTAACCCTAATACTCGCTGCATCTATCTTCCTTCCGGTTGTCGTATTCCCGGGTCGAACCGGGTTCGTGGTCCATAGCCAGGACATAGTCGCTCAACAAGCCGGGAGGACGTTCGTGGTAAACACCACCGCGGATTCAGGCGTGCTTAACAGTTGTACAACTCGTGGCGGGGTCTGCACTTTACGAACCGCGATCGATACCGCGAACGCTAGTCCAGGTGACGATACGATCAGTTTCGCGTTTTCACCCACGGATCCCAATTGCAATGGCGGACGCTGCACTATCAATCTCGCGAGCGAACTTCCTGGTCTGAGTACGAACATCGTGATCAGCGGTACGGGCGCCGATCAAATCACCGTACGACGTGGTAGTGGTGGCAACTACCGTATCTTCAATGTTACCGCCGGAACAATAATTTTCTCCGGGCTGACAATTCGTGACGGTTCCGTCCCTTCCGGTTCAGGCGGTGGCATTTCCAATTCCTTCGGCATCGTCTTCGTCAACAACTGCGTGATCACCGCCAACTCCGCCGATATCGGAGGCGGCATCGTCAATGGCAACGGCCAGATGAGCATTAACAACAGCACGATCGAGGGCAACTCAGGTGTTCAAGGTGGCGGCGTCAATAACAACGTCAATGCCACTATGAGTATCAACAGCAGCACCCTGCGTAACAACATCTCTACCGGCCTTGGGGGAGCCGGCTTTTTCAACAGCAACACCGCCACGATTACTAATAGCGTGATTAGCGGCAACGCTGCCGGCAATCAGCTCGGTGGTGGCATTCTTAACTCCGGCACCTTAACCATATCCGGCAGCACTCTCAGCAACAACTCCGCGACCAAAGGTGGCGGCATTTTCAACAACGCAGTGGCCAATGTTTCCAACTGCACGATCAGTACTAACAGCGCAATCCAGGATGGCGGTGGCATCGGTAACCAGGCGGACCATTCGATTGTGCGTCTCGATAACAGCACGATCAGTAGCAACAGTGCTAACCGGGGCGGCGGACTCTTCAACGACGTGGGTGCGACTTTTTTTAACGTTAAGAACAGCCTCATCGCTTTAAACACAGGGAGCACGCCCGACGTTAATGGTAATTTCATGACCGCCGGGTTCAACCTGGTCTCC
Source organism: Pyrinomonadaceae bacterium (assembly GCA_035263325.1). Classification (GTDB taxonomy): domain Bacteria; phylum Acidobacteriota; class Blastocatellia; order Pyrinomonadales; family Pyrinomonadaceae; genus PSRF01. Next base: position 2,373 of record DATFRK010000513.1, read on the forward strand.
AAGACCGACGGGGGTACCGGGTTCACCCCACCCTCGGATCAGACGGGGACAATTGCCGCGCCGCTGGATCCCAAGCTCGACCCTGCTGGCCTCAAGAACAACGGAGGGCCGACGCAAACTATCGCGCTTCTTTGCGGCAGTCCGGCAATTGACAAGGCTACGAGCCTTACTACCTCGGGAAATTTGCTCACTGATCAACGTGGCACCGGGTTCGCGCGTACGTTTGACGACCCTGTAGTTGCCAACGCAGCGGGTAGCAACGCCACTGACATCGGCGCTTTCGAGCGACAACAGAGCTGCGCGCCGCCGACAAGTTCAATTCAATTCAGTGCGCCTTCTTTCTCCGTCAACGAAGGCGCCACCAGTGCCAACATCACCGTCACGCGCAGCGGTGATCTCTCTGGAACGTCCAGCATTCAATATCAAACGGTTGATGATTCGGCGGCGGTGCGCTGCGACACCTTGAATGGCACCTCTTACGCTCGTTGCGACTACGCCACTACCGTCGACACGTTGAACTTCGCTGCTGGTGAAACCAGTAAGTCGTTCGTCGTTCCGATCATTGATGACGGTTTTGCTGAAGGCAACGAAACTTTCCAGGTGTCGCTGAGTAATGCTGTCGGGGCAACGCTTGGCACACCGGTTACCGCGGTTGTGACTATCACGGACAACGATACAACGAACAAGCCAAATCCCATCTTTAACACTCCGTTCTTTGTGCGCCTGCACTACCTCGACTTCCTCTCGCGCGAACCCGATCAGGCTGGCTTCAATGCCTGGACCACCTTGCTCAACAATTGCTCCGACGTGAACAACAACCCGGCTTGTGATCGACTTACTGTCTCAGCGGCCTTCTTCGGTTCGCAGGAGTTTCAATTGAAGGGTTATTTCGTCTACCGCTTTTACAAACTAGCTTTCAACCGGCTACCCGAATACAACGAGATAGCTCCAGACATGCGCGCTGTAACGGGCCTGACTCCCAGTGAGGTCTTTGCGAAGAAGGCTAACTTCACCAACTCGTTCGTGCAGCGCAGCGAGTTTGTCTCTCAATTCAACGCGCTCAACAACTCGCAGTACGTCAACGTATTGATGGGCCGTTACAGTTTGACGCAAATCACCACTCCCGATCCCGCCAATCCGGACGGCACGACCAAGGTGACGCTGACTTCGGCAGACCTGACGAACCGTCTGAACGCGAGTACGTTAACGCGAGCCCAGGTGCTTCGCGCCATCGCGGATTCCGACCAGGTATTCAATATGGAATTCAATCAGGCATTTGTGGCGATGCAGTACTACGGCTATCTGAGGCGCACGCCGGACGGCGCGGGTTACACCGCCTGGCTCAACTACATCAACGCGCATCCGACTGACACGCGTACGATGGTCAACGGCTTCATGAATTCCCTCGAATATCGCCTCCGCTTCGGCCCACCTTAGAGAACCCCAGGCCGGGGATGCATATAGAGAACCCCAGGCGGTAGCCGGGGCTGCACCAACTCAAACGGAAACAGAAACCTCGACCCGTTATTGAGAAGTCTTCCGATCCTTTTAGGACACCTATCATGACTATCTTGAAATTAAAACACGAATCACTACGTCCTGGTTGGACCAGGGAACATCGCCTACTTGTCGTCGCCTGGTTAGCATCGATCGTTTTGTTGGGCTTACCGAGCATCGCACTTGCACAATCGGTGTTGACCGATGATGCGCATGTGAATTGTTCAACTGCGGACGATCGCGAACAAGACGATCGAAGAAACAACGCTAACTGTGGCGCCCAGCCCAATTTGCTACTGTCGCCGGTCAGCAACGTCTACCTCAAGTTCAAGTTCGCTTCGACTTTGCCTCCCGGAACCACGGGCTCGGACGTGGCGCGCGCAACTTTGAAGCTCTATGTCAGCGGAGTCGCTACCAGCGGCGTGTTTGATGTTTACACGATTGCTGGCAACTGGAACGAGTCTTCGATTACCGCAAACAACGCCCCACCACTCGGCAGTTTGATCGCCACGGCGATTCCCGTGCGTCTGAATTTGAAGGAGAAGTTCGTCCCTATCGATCTCACTGCCACAGTGCAGCAATGGCTGGGAACAGACGGCTCTGGCACCGGTGGCATCGCCAACTTCGGCGTGGCCCTGGTGGCGCGCAATGGAGCGCGCGTGGTCTTTGACAGCAAAGAGAACAGGGAAACAAGCCATGAGCCGGAGTTGGACATTGAACGAAAGGACACCGAAGGTCAACCAGGTCCAGCAGGCCCAGCGGGTCCGGCTGGCCCTCCGGGGGCAACCGGAGCTCAAGGACCGGCGGGCGAAACAGGACCTGCGGGACCGAAAGGCGACACTGGACCATCGGGACCAACCGGGGCGCCAGGTCCGCAGGGTCTACCTGGTATCGCCGGACCGCAAGGGATACCGGGTCAGCCTGGTGCCGCCGGAGAAACTGGCCCAGCAGGACCAAAAGGCTTGAATTGGCAGGGCGCGTGGGACGCAAGCAGAAGCTATGTGATCGACGATGCGGTTAGCTTTCAAGGCTCGTCGTGGCGAGCACAGCGAGCCAACAACAACGTCACACCAGTGGAAGGCGATGATTGGACCATCGTGGCACAGAAGGGAGACGATGGTCGGGGTGCAGGCACCGTGACGAGTGTTAGTGCTAGCGGTCCGTTGGCGGTGACCAACCCGTCCACCACACCCAGTATCTCGCTGGGCATCGTGCCTATAGAAAAGGGCGGCACCGGCTTGATTTCATCAGGTAGCTCCGGAAACTTCTTGCGCAGCGACTCAGGAGTGTGGGCCAGCGAGCCGCTCAATCCTTTAGACATTCCGCCAGGTAGCACTAACTACATTCAAAACTCCGCCAGTATCCAAACAGCAGGAACATTCAACATCGCCGGTACAGGTACAGCCAACATTTTCAGTGCCACTCAGCAGTTCAATCTCGGTAGCTCTCGCATTTTGAGCAGTCCCGGATTGTTGAACTTGTTCGCGGGTTTCGGGGCTGGCCAGTCCAATGTCTCGGGTACTAACAATTCATTCTTCGGCGGTTCTGCCGGTGCTTCCATGACCACCGGCTTTAACAACTCATTTTTCGGCGCCGCGGCGGGATTTCAGAATACCGGTTCCGGCAATTCCTTCTTTGGCCGGAGCGCCGGCAGACTAAATGCAACCGGTAGCAGCAATTCGTTTTTTGGTGAAAGCGTGGCGGCTAACGGCACCACCGGCGATGCCAACTCTTTCTTCGGCAGCGGCGCGGGTTTCAATAATGTAGGTAGCTTCAACTCTTTCTTCGGCTCTGGCGCCGGCAGCGTCAACACCACGGGCTTGCATAACGTCTTCGTCGGTGAGTCTGCGGGAGGCTCCAACCGAACCGGCAGCAATAACATCGCGCTGGGGTCGTTTGCCAATATCGCCGTGGACGGTCTTGATCACGCCACCGCGATCGGCGCCGGCGCGGTGGTCAGCAGCAGCAAGACGATAGTGCTTGGCCGAAACGTTGATTCAGTACAGGTGCCTGGCTCGTTCAACGTCAACATCGTGAACGCCACTACCGAGTTCGAGATCGGCGGCGCGACCGTCTTGAGCACTGCGGGAACGAACAATGTCTACGTTGGTGTGGGTGCAGGAAATCCCAACGCAACGGTAACGGGAAACTCAATCTTTGGAGCCGGCGCTGGCTCACAAGACTTCTTCGGCAGTAACAACACCTTCATTGGCTTGAATGCCGGCAATCCTCCTTCACAAACAGTAAATAACTCGGTCGCCCTGGGCGCTAACGCGACGGTCTCGACCAGTAACACCATCGTTCTCGGCACAAACACGCAAACTACCCAGATCCCCGGGACGCTGAGCGCAAGAGGAGGCGCGATGCAGGTAGTTGATAGCACGACCGGTGGCGGCGTTCTGGCGGACAATCTCTACGTGCGACAGTTCACGGAGCCGGGCTCACCGGCGAATGTATGTTTTCGAGTTAGCGGCGCGGGAGTACAGGCGCTCGTCTTGACTACTTGCACCAGTTCTTCCTCATCGCTTCGCTACAAGACTGACTTGCATCCGTTCGCAGGCGGCCTAGATATCATCGAGCGATTGCGGCCGACCTTGTTTGCGTGGAAGGCTTCGGGCGAGCACGACATCGGCTTAATAGCGGAACAGGTTGCTGAGGTTGAACCTTTGTTCACGTTCAAGAATGCTAAAGGTGAGGTCGAAGGCATTAAATACGCGAATATGAGTGTTATCTTCATCAATGCCTTCAAAGAGCAGCAGGCACAGATAAAACAGCAACAGCAGGAGATTGAAAACCTGCGCCAACAACTCAATGACTTGAAAACCCTTCTCTGCTCCGAGCACAGCTCTGCGGTCTGTCGTCAATAGAGAACCCCGAAGCGGGAACGACGGGAGCCTTAGAGAAACCATGACTCTACTTTGAGCATCTGATACTCTCAGACCCCGGCAACAAATCTCGCAAAGTTCAAGGTATTAAACGAATGAAGCGTTTCCGAGCGGATCTTGCTGCTTTATCCTTTGTTCTAGTCGCGTTTTTCGGTTTCCAAGCCAATACGCCGGGTCGAACTCAGTCGAAGGACGCTCAAAAACCCCTGGTGGGTGAGGCCACGCGACCACCTGCCAAGCCAGGTTCCCTGCCTGAGAGCCCCACACCACTATCCACGGCCACAGTTGCCTCAGCCTTTAAGCTAGCTGCCGCGCGCAACGACGAACTTGGCGCAACGCTTAAATGGGAATTCGGCGGCAAGCGACAGACTGGGTGGTTTCTCTATCGATCGTTGATTGGAAAGCTACTGGGCACCGAGTCAGACGTCGGCAGTCAAGATTTCGCCCAGGCTCTGTCGACCTGGCAAGTGAAATCGGGGCTGGCACCGAGCGGCGTCCTTGATGAAGATACATGGTATGCGATGGTCGGATCGTGGCAGGATGCGCGCATCAAAGACCGAAGCTTTGCCCAACCCGCTCAACTCCTGGTTGCGCCGGCGGCCGACTTCTGGAATCCCACCCGCCCGGATGAATTGCGACAGGTCGAGCGTGAGACGTACGCGGCCTTCCAGCGCATGTTGGCCGCTGCTATTGCCGAGCCGTCACTTCATCTAATGCTGGATACCGACGGCAGACTTGCGCCGGACGAAGACTATTTCAAGATACTCTCGTCATTTCGCAGTCGTGAGTATCAGGAGAAGCTGCGCCGAGAAACTCCCAAAGCCGGACGTGCCGGTTTGGCAGTCAACAGCCCGCACTTCACTGGACGGGCGTTAGACATTTACGTCGGCGGCGATCCTGTCGAGACAAAAGACTCTAATCGTGCACTCCAGGTGACAACGCCAGTCTACAAATGGCTGGTGCGCAACGCGGACCGATTTGGCTTCAAACCCTATTTCTACGAACCCTGGCACTGGGAGTATGTGCGCTGAGGGCTTTTGTCCTTGGTTCTTTGTCCTTGGTTCTTTGTTCTTGGCGCTTTGCTCCTTGTGCCTCGTCTGCATTCGAGCGCTCTGCTGTTAGTGTGGATAAATGACGTGAGCTTTTCTCATGACATGAGTCTTGTCTCATGACATGGCTGGTCTAATGCTTGCCACTTGGCCGCGGAGCGGCTGGGGACTGCGTTAACCACGCGCCAACTACCAAGGACGAAGTACCAAGAACCAAGTACAAAGTACGAGTTCGAAGGACCACGCGCAAAGTCCAAGCCAACCCTCGAATCTCTCAAGTTCCCAAAACCGTTTGTTGACTTTTCCCAGCCTCGGGAGTATGGTGCCGCCGTTTTGTGACCAGGCTCCCATGGGCCAACAAAATCCTCGCTGAGCACACCCCCCAGTGCACCTTTTTGAGGTGTCCCTACGCACTCGAAACCTCGGTTTCCCGACATTCTCAAACCTAGTTTCTTGACCGCTCAGACTTCCTTTCGTCTG
>DATFRK010000514.1:0-3221 GCA_035263325.1 Pyrinomonadaceae bacterium
TAGTGTCTTTGGTGCTGGGACTGGGCGGTGCTCGAGATCTCCGGTCGACGCTGGAAATCTCAGATCTAAGATCTCAGATCTCAAGTGTCAAGTGCAACGAGCGAGGTACCAGGGAATTAAGGCCGAAGAGGTCTTATTGCTTTTTGACACTTCCCGACTCGACCGCCCATAATCCCGCCGCTGCCACTCTTCCTGAATTTGAGTCTTTTCGGAGCATAACTGATGAGTCCACGCTCTCGCCGATTGTTCTTGTGCTTGCCTGTGCTGGGGTTGTTCCTGCTGTTCTGTAGTGGCATCTCTGCTCAACAACCGTTCAAATCGATCACTTACAGGCTGTCGATGTCCCGACCCAACTCGCACCTGTTCGAAGTAACCATGGAAGTCGAACTGCCCGAGGAACTACGAAATAAGTCAGTTGAATTTCAAATGCCGAAATGGTCCCCCGGTCGTTACGCCGTGTTTGACTTCGCGAAAAACGTCCAGGAATTTCGCGCTGTGGGCGGTATCTGTCCGCCACCGGCGTTGTGCAAAATGGCGCCACGCCAGGTCACGCGGGTGGACGATCAAACCTGGAGTGTGGCCGTGGTCAACAGTTCCGGTTTGACCATCTCTTACAAAGTCTTCGCCAACGATCTCTCCGGCACGTTTTCTCAACTCGACAGTCGTCACGCCAACTACAATGGCGGCAGCATCTTCATGTACGTCGTCGGCCACAAGCCAGATCCAGTGAAGTTGGTGATCAATCCACCGCCGGGTTGGAAGATCGTAAATAGTCGATTAGATCGCGCAGGCCAGACCGAGTGGCAATTTCCGAATTGGGACATCATGATCGACACGCCAACGGAGATTGCACCTGATTGGACCCAGGACGATTTCGTGGTCGACGGCAAGAAGTATCACGTCGTGGTTCATTCGTTCGGCGAGGAAGGTGGCAAGCGCGCCGGTTTGGTACGGGACATCGAAAAGATCGTGCGAGCGGAAACGTTGCTGTGGGGACCTCCGGAATTTGAGGAGTACACCTTTCTAATTCACTTTGCAGCCGACGACCATTCCGGCGATGGCATGGAGCATCTGACATCGACTCAGATCATCGAGAGCGGCGCGCTCGCAGATGCGGGCATGTACGACGACACCCTGGGGACAGTTGCGCATGAGTTCTTCCATGTTTGGAACGTGAAACGATTGCGTCCTTTCGAACTTGGTCCATGGGACTTCACCAGGCCTGTGAGTACACGCGGTCTGTGGGTGGCGGAAGGCTTCACCAACTATTATGGCCACCTCATGTTGCGTCGAGCGGGACTCTGGGACGACGCGAAATTCCTGCGACGCGAGGCGCAAACAATCAACGGCATCGAAAACGCACCGGGCAGTCACTTGATGAGCGCAGTGGAGTCGTCACTGTCTGCGCCGTTTCTTGACGATGCCCCGCATGCGCAAAGGACCAATCTCGAAAATACTACGATCAGCTATTACCCCAAGGGTGAACTCATTGGGATGGTGTTGGATCTATTGATACGCGGCCGCACCCAGGGCAGGGCATCGCTCGATGACGTGATGCGACAGATGTACGACGAGTTTTATCTTAAGAGCCCAAGTAACAGTTACTACCTGCACGGCAAGGGTTATCAAGTAGAAGACCTACAACGCGTTGCGTCCCAGGTAGCAGGTTTCGATCTCAGTGATTTCTTCAAAGAACATGTTCACGACGTGGAGATGTTGCCGTACGAGGAAGCGTTTGGCTACGTGGGATTGCGACTCAACAAGACGCAGACGAAACAGCCTTACACTGTGGGGCTCACCGTACAAGTTGACGATCCTCAAGGCCCGATGATTGAAAACGTGCAAAACGATTCACCGGCTGAGAACGCGGGTCTCCAGGCGGGAGATGAAATGGTTGAGCTTGGTGGTAAGGCCGTGACGAAGGAGTGGCAGGGCACCTTAGCGAGCTACAAGTCAGGAGATGCGATCCCGGTGACCATAAGACGCGATCGGAAGACTATCAAGACAAAGATTGTACTTGGTGAGCCGGAAAGGTTTGAATATCGGATTGAAGAAAAGCCTGGGGCAACAGCAGCGGAGAAGGCTTTGCGGATTGCCTGGTTGACGGGGAGCTCTTAAGGGTCGGTTGCTTAGTGCCTAAGGAACAATTACTTCCAACGAGTGTGGGGCAATCTCGAACCTCATCGGTAGTTGCCCAATTACTTCACCATCAACCTGCACTGGCGCATCGCCAATCGCTCGCAAACTTTTAGCCGTCAGAAAGCGCACTCCGTCTCTGTTTTGCGATAAGCCGCTGCGCATGGCCTGGGAAAGCAAATGCAGGTAACGAAACCGACTAAACGTCTCAATGATGCAGATCTCAAACTCTGGTTGGTCCAGTCGTGCTCTTGGGGTTATCGATAAATCGCCACCGTACCGAGCCGCGTTGCCGATGGCCACAAAGGTCGCGTTGTAGTTTTCGCCGTTAATCTCAAGTGAAAAAGGATGCGGGCTCCAGCTGGCCAAATGACTCAGACCGGAGATCCAAAACGCTCCTTTGCCCAAGACCTTTTTTAGTCCCGGTTGCACGCGTCTAACCACTGAGGCATCGAGCCCTATTCCCGCCATCAACACGAAGTAGCGACGCGTGTTACTGGCCTCGTCGATCGCCACGCCAAAATGAATCTTGCGCGACTGTCCACCGGCAATCAACTCGGTCGCTTTCACCGGATCGAGCGGTAACCCAAGCTCGCGGGCCAGTACATTTGCGGTTCCCCGAGGAATGACACCAAGTCGCGCATGGGTTCCGGCCATGCCCTGAATGGCTTCGTTGATTGTTCCGTCACCACCTGCGACAATCACGTCCGCCGTGCCGTTGTGTGCCGCCTTAAAAGCAATCGCAGTTGCATCACCCGGCGCCGTAGTCATTTTTACTTCCACCTCGACGCCCAGTGATTTCAACTGTTCTGACAGCGCTCCGATCGGCGTTCGGCGCGATTCGTAGCGGCCAGTTTTCGGATTTGCTATTAAGACAGCCTTACGGTTTGTCATGGGGATACTCGCTCAGGACTGGCAAGGGAAGTGCCGCCGACACGGAGTGCACTAATTTAAAGCTTTTCTCTGTGCAACCTTCGTGCTCTCGGTGTCTCTGTGGTGAAATTGGCGCATTCTGTTCTACCACAGAGACACGGAGAACACGGGGGTTGCACAGAAAGACAAGTTGGGTCACTACGGTCGCTGCC
>DATFRK010000515.1:0-4050 GCA_035263325.1 Pyrinomonadaceae bacterium
GGCCAATGCTTCGCCAGGTATCGGCAGCGCCTTAGTCACCTTTGACACCGCCACTAACCTGATGACCATCAACGTTGCTTTCGCTGGTTTGCTGAGTCCCACGATCGCCTCGCACATTCATTGCTGTGCTCCACTAGGGACCAATGCGATGGTAGCGACCACTACACCGAGTTTTCCCGGCTTCCCACTGGGAGTCACGACGGGTACCTTTCTCGCAACCTTCGACCTAACCCAAGCGTCGAGTTACAACCCCGCTTTTATCACTGCTCATGGAGGAACGGTCGCCAGCGCGGAGGCGGCCTTCATTGCCGGGCTAATGAGTGGGCAGACTTACTTGAACATACACACCATGCAGTTTCCCGGCGGAGAGATTCGCGGACAACTGGCAGCCGTTCCCGAGCCTGCGAGTCTACTGCTGTTGAGTACGGGACTAATGGGGGCGGCAGAAATGTTTCGCAGGCGTCGCAAGCGCGGCGGATAAAAGTCAACTAACTGTCTTAACGAGCGCGAGACTCTTCGAAGCGATCATAGAATCACCTGCAGCTTCGAAGAGCCTCGCTTTTAGATCTTAGTTCGTTATTCCGAACTCAAGCTATAACCGATCGCGTTGAAGGCTCGCAGATCGTTCCTGGTAATCAGCCGCCGTTCGCCGAAGCTGATGAAGGGAGTCATGATGCCAATGGGAGGCTCGTGGGGATTGTGGACCACTTGCTTCCAGTGACTCGCCTGGGCTCCGTCGCCGCCACTGCCATCGGGTCGACCGGTAGAGAATTCCAGCTCCGGACTGCCGGAGAAAAATACCTGCTCTCCTCCCGATGAAAGGATCCTGTCGTCGGCGCCGAAAGATGGCAGGTTGACGTGCGGACGGAAACGGAAGAGATCCAGCACTGAGGGCGCCACCGGAAAGCCGGGCACCAGCTCGGTGAATCCGACCTCTGATTCAAAACCCAACGCGTGCCCAATCTCATGACTGGCTACACCGTCGAAGTCAATCTTATCTGCATCAATCCCATCACTCGGGTCGAAATCGAAGGGGAAAGCGGAGTTGAAGCCAATGCTGGGAGGTGGACCAAAGAAAGGCAGCTCACCAACCGGGTCGGCAACCGGACTGATCAAACCCAGCGCGCGAAAGTCTGCCGACGGAGAAGCGATGAAGGTGGTTGGCCCAAGATCGGTACCGATGCTACCGGCTGGGAAACGTTCGTAAAGGTGTCCTTCGCGCGCATTTGACGAACCAGCCAGTAAGCTCTCGCGCACGGCATCATAAATACCGCCACCAATCAAACTTTGCGTGGAAGTGGCGCCCAACACGAAGGGTGGAAAAGGATCACCGAAAATAGTGGGACCGAAATCAACATCAACTACGATAGTGATGGGAGTGGCGATCAACGATTCCCACCTTGCTGCCGCCGCGAGGAATGCTGCCTTGGCTTCCGGAAAACTGTCCAATTGGGGGGTCGCTCGGAGAATGATGGTTAAGCCGCCTGGATTCGCATGTGAAGTCTTGAGCTCGTGGCGTTCAACTCCATTCTGTTTTCTCAGACTTTGCGCCTCGGCTGCGGTAGCTTGACGACAGGTCACGTTTGTCCCGGCAACTTCGCTAACAAATGAGACGTCCTGATGCGCAGGCGACAATCTTTGGGTTTGCGGTGGCGGTTGAGGACGCGGAAACGTGTTCGCAAGTGAACTTGATAGCAGTGCGGCCAGGACCGCGACAACATAGAGTCTCCGTAAGATTCTCATTAGATTTCTCCTTAATGATTTATGCCTGTTCGAATGAAAAGCGAAGTTTTTGCTGTCCACAGATTACGCAGATTGCGCAGATTTTTCTAGACAGCGAAGTGGTGCTGGAAGGGGAGCTCACTTACAAAATTGCGCAGTTGGGAAGGGGGTAGCTGCCTGTCCACTCAACTAACCAAAATTGCGCAGTTGGGAAGGGGGTAAGCGACTTGCCGACTCAACTTACGACGCGAACTTCTGAGCGCACCCCCGCTGATCTTCCAGTAGGGACCTCACGGAATCAATTTTTCTTGTTTGAAAACTTCAAAACTTAGGAGCCCGTATTGGAGGGACAGCGGGGGTGCGCTCAGAGGCCTGAGTTGCGAGTTGAGTCGGCAATGTCGCTTACCCCCTTCCCAACTGCGCAATTTTGGTTAGTTGAGTGGACAGGCAGCTTACCCCCCTTCCTAACTGCGCAGATTCAGGTGTGCCGTCTGACTCATGCACTCGCTGGCACAAACGCGCGCTTCGATGCCAGGGCTGCGAGGATATAACACGCAGCACCCATTAACATTGCTGCCTGGAAGCCCAGCATCAAGGCCACGAAGACCGTCACAATCGAGCCAATCACCGACATAATGCCGTTCAGCCCCCAGTAGAAAGGTGGCTCGGGAAGTGAACCGCTGCCAGTTTGGCGCAACCCACTCGGAAATGGCATCCCCATAACTAAACCAAGCGGCGCAATCAACACCATCGCGCAGAGAATCCGGGCCCAAAGCGGCAGCCACAGCAGGGACGGCACCAAATGTGGCAAGGTTAGCGCCAGTAGACCTCCGATCACCGCGACGCCCACGCACGCCCACCACATTGGCACCCGTCGACTAATCGCACTGCCAATGCCGCCCATCGCCAACAAGGTGAACAGTAGCACCGACAGAGTAAAGATCGGGTGACCCACCAGGAGAATCAAGTTCTGCAACAGCGCCAGTTCGATCGCGATAAAACCAAAACCCAAGGCGGCAAAGTAAACCACTGAACTCGAGTATGGTCCAATTGAGGCGCGTCGCGGGCGACCGAAGCCGGCAAACACCGCCAGCATCCCGATGCTGGGCCCGAGCAACCATTTCAAAAGAGAATTCGCGATGCCGCTGGGCATGCGGTAGGGACGCTCGATCGCAAAGTAAAACGGACTGTCGTCTTTGACTGGTCCAACAAAGCGCGGCGACTGTTGTTCGTATTCCGTTAAAGTTTTTCTACCTGCCAGTACGTCGCCAATCAACGCGGGCGCGGGACCACCAGGCATAATCAATGGACTAGCAAGCGTCCACTTGTCTCTAATCTCGGCCAGCTCGTCGGTTGTAAAAGGACGCTTGCGCAACATGAAAAGCATCTGCGCCGGCTGATTTGGCGCGCTGTCTTTTTCCATCAAGGTAACGATTCGTGGCGCTGCCTCTGCCGCCCCGAGATTCGCTACCGAGTTTGACACCAGCCGGGGTACGTCAGAGTCCCAACGCAAGATCACCAGGATGCCATTGTCGGTGAGATGATTGTAATAGTCGCGAAAAGCTTCCGCGGTGTAGAGGTAGTTCTCCGAAAGTGAGAGGCCACCGGACGCGACCGAAGCCCACGAATCGACAAAACCCAACAAGATGACGTCAAACTTGCGATCGGTACGGCTGATAAAGTTGCGTCCTTCACTCTGAATCGTCTCCACGTCGGGACGGTCGTACAAGTTGGCCGCGCGCGGTCCGTAGTGGCGCACAAACTTCAACATCAGCGGATTCATCTCCACCGCTGTCACTTTGTGTGCCCCTGAGGCGAGTGCAGCAACGACGTCGGGCCCGCCACCTGGTCCAATAATCAATGTCTCCGCTTTTGGTACCAGGCGAAATGGCAAGGCGCGATAAGAGTCACGAAGGTCCCGGGCAGTCTCGATGCGGCCATCCCATTCGCGAACACCGGTCCACGCATCCGAGTCGATGAAGAGGCGCGCCAACTCGCTGCGATCAATTCCTTCCACCGCATCGATGCGCGAATAGGCATTCCATCCCGTCTGAGTGATATGGGCCGCCGGGTTGGCGTCCATCTGCCGGCGCATTGCCTTCGTTGTTCCGGGAACCACTCGGAGCGCGCTAAATTCAAAAGCCGAGAAGGCGGCGACGACGGTTACCAGGACAGCTGCGCCGGCAACCACGCGAGTCAGTTGCGATTTCTCTCCAGTAGCTAACCAGAATGCCGCAATTGCGCCGGCAACGGCGCCAACCAGCAAAGCCGGTTCACCGCCCAGCCAGTGCAGCAGTAACGTCACTAACACCGCACCAATTGCGGCAC
>DATFRK010000516.1:0-5290 GCA_035263325.1 Pyrinomonadaceae bacterium
TCGCTAGCGATTCACTGATCAGAACGGCTAACGGCGCGTCGGCCAAGTCGTGAGCGTCGAGCCGCCGGCCGCGCCGGAGTGGTATCTCCATTATTTCGAAATAGTCGGGGCTCACCGCATAACGAAACGCGGGATAGTTGATCTTGGGATCGTCGTTCTCGAAGTGGACGCCATACTGGTCAAGATCGCCGCTGAGCGGCAACTGACTGGTCATCTCTGCTGCCGTAACACCTGGCACGTGCCGCACCGCGTCGAGAGATTGGGTGAAGAATCGATGAATGGTTTGCGCGTCAAATTTTGTCGACGTTTGCACCTGCATGGTGAGGAGGTTCGACGGATCGAACCCGGGAGCTATCGCGAACAAACGCTGGAGGCTGGTCAGCAGTAACCCTGCACTCACCAGCAGCACTACAGCGAGCGCGACCTCGGTAACAACAAGCGCTTGACGGGTCAATTTGTGTCCACCGAGCGTATGCCTTGAGCTCAGTTGCACTCTCGTGCGAAGGTCAGTGCGGTAAGCGTCAAGCGCGGGAATTAGACCAACCACTAATCCAATCAACGTAGTGATGCCCATCCCGAAAGCAAACACGGAGGCATTCACGCGAATTGCCCCCACTCGAGGCAAGCCTAGCGGACTAAGCGCCAGCAGTGCGCGGATACCGAATTCTGCGACCACCATCCCAAGAGCGCCGCCGAGGAGTGTTAAGAGCAGACTTTCCGTGATCAGTTGCCGGATCATCCGCAACCGTCCCGCGCCGAGTGCGTTGCGAATCGCGAATTCACCTCTTCGCTGGGCGCCGCGTGCAAGCAGCAGATTGGTCACGTTCACGCAGGCAATCGTGAGCAATAGCAAGACGGCTCCTAGGATAGCCAGCAGCGCGGGCTTCACACCGCGCGTGACTTCGTCCTGCAACGAATCAACCATTAACCCTTGTCTGAGCGCCGACCATGGTGGCCTGGGAAATTCCGTTGTTTGAGCGCGGGCAATCGTGTCGAGATCTCGTCGGACTTGATCGATACCCATGTCTGGTCGCAGACGTCCCGCGAGACGCAGGTGATGGCCCCACTCGCTGCCCTGGAAGGAGGGAAGCGATGAATCGTACTGCAAGAGTGTCCAAACATCTGCCTTAGCAGACAGCACATTCTCAAACGAGCCTGGCATCACACCGACGACGGTATAGTTGTCATCGTCAAGCGAAATAAGGCGGCCGAGAATAGTAGGATCAGCACCGAAGCGCCGTCGCCAGAGCGCGTCGCTGAGGATTGCCGTCTTGATACCCTTGGGCCGGTCAGCGGATGAATCAAAATCTCGTCCCAAAGTTGGCGCCACGCCCAACACTTGGAAGTAGCTCGCGCTCACGCGCTGCCCTTCAAGGCGCTCAGGCTCGGCTGGTCCGGTGATCGTCGGTTGCCAGGATCTCATCACCGCGAGTGCAGCGAAAGAACGATTCCGTTGCGCAATCTCTCGATAGGTGCCGAAGGTTACATCTTGACGTGCGCCGTTGGGCCCGTGGTCCCAAATCATCGTCAACTGACTCGCCTGTGGATATGGCAGGGATTCGAACAAGATGGGATTCACCGCACTGAAGATCGCCGTGCTGGCGCCAATGCCCAAGCTGAGCGTGAAGACGACAACCAACGTGAAGCCGGGTTTCCTGAGTAACATTCGACAGCCATAACGCAAGTCTTGAAACATATCGTCCTCCCAACGTTGAGGCTGCATCCAGAGGGCGTCCCAAAACGCACTGGTGCTGCGACCCAGGAGATCCAATTTGCTTCGCCAATCGAGACGATCCCATTGGGCCAAAAGTATTTCGCGATGGTGCAACTCGGCTTCCCACTCCTGACGCCAATCGGCGCGCAACCGTTGCGGCACAATCACACCGATCAATCGAATCAACCAAATCCAGAAGCGGAAGCGAGTTGTTTGCATCCAATTAGTTCGTCTACTCATGACGCAGCGCGGCCAAAGGGTTAACCTGCGCTGCTTTGCGCGCAGGCAAATAACCCGCAAGACCTGCCACCATCATCAGCAGTAGAGAAGCTAGTGCGATAATTAGGGGATCGTTTGGCGTCAATCCAAAGAGCAAGCTTGTCAGCCAGCGAGTTGAAATGAGCGCTGCGCCCAAACCGATGACCACGCCGATGAAGACCAGCAGCATTGTCCGGCGCATTATTAGGCCGACGACCGCTCTTCGTTGTGCGCCGAGCGCCATACGAATACCGATCTCGCGCGTTCGGCGGGCAACGTCGTATGACATCACTCCGTACAATCCAATGCCCGCAAGAAGAAGCGCCAGAAGACTGAAAAAACTGGACAGCTTTGCAAGCATGCGCTCCTGCACCAGCGCTTGATCGATAAGTTGCGGAACCGTTTGGATACTCAAAATCTCTAAATTCTTGTCAACCTGTTGAATCGCTTGTCGGACCGCCGCTATCAGAGCCGTTGAGTCCGTCGCGGAACGTATGACCAGCAGGCTGTCACCTCGACCAGGGAAATAGATTAGTGAGCTCGCTTTGACGCGTAACTTGCCGTAGTTGGCATCCTTGGCTATCCCGACGATCTCGAAGTCGTACTTGACTTGTTGGTCGCCCCAACCAAAGCGTCGTCCCAGCGGATTAACGTCTCCGAAGTAGTGTCTCGCCATCGTCTCGTTGACGATTGCCACCTTTGGAGATTCTTGCGGCTTAGTGCTGACTTCTGACGCAGTGAAGTCGCGTCCCATTACCAATGGCAGTCCCATTGTCGCGAAATAACCAGGGGTAACTCTTAGCGTCTGAACTTCCCGGTCTTCTTTGGGCCCGGGTGTGTAACCCTCAACCGCAATGCAACAGGTGCGAGACGTTCCAGTACGAAACCCACTGCTGGCCAAACTCACGGAGTGTATGCCCGGTGTAGAGTTCAGTTTTTCGATCAGACGCTTGTGCAGTTCGGGAAGTTCTTTTGCTTCGTAACCACTCGCCTCCGGGTAGATTCGTGCTTGGATAATGCGCTCACCCGCAAAACCAAGATCGAGCCGGTGCAGGTTGCGCAGCGTTTGGACCAACAGGCCCGCACCAGTAAGCAGGAGTAGCGACAAGGCAACTTGGCCCACCACCAAAGGACGAGAGAGCGGAAGACGCGGCTGCGCGGAAGTTGAGCCTTTCAGTGATGCATTCAACTCTCCCCGCGTGACGATCAAAGCGGGTGCGAGTCCGAAGAGGATTGCCGTAACCAGGGAAATTACCAACGTAAACCCGAGGATGCGGCTGTCTGGTGTGACATTAATCGGAAGTGGAGCATCTCCCGATGAACCCAAAACCAAAAGTGCGCGACTGCCCCACCAGGCGAAGAGAACACCTAGAGATCCACCTGCCGCGGCCAGTAGAAAGCTCTCGCTTAGAAACTGGCGAATCAGTCTGAAGCGTCCCGCCCCAATCGCCAGTCGTGTAGCCAATTCGCTTTGCCGTGCCATTGATCGAGCAAGAAGTAAGTTGGCTACATTCGCGCAAGCGATCAAAAGCACCAAACCGACTACCGCCATCAGGATCTGCAACGGTTGCGCAAACTGAGTGCGAAAGTCCGAAAGCCCTTTATGAGCAGGAAGAACCTCGATAGTCGCGATGTGTCGTGCTGACTTGCCCAGATCGCTCTGCTCGGTCTTGATTTGTTCAAGCGACAGACTCAACCCTGCTTGCGCCTGCTTCTCACTAACACCGGGTTGAAGACGGGCCATGATTCTCAGCCAGCCTGTAGTCACATCGTTGAGGTATGACGCACCCCGATTCAGTGACGGCTCCATCATTAGCGGAGCCCAAATGTCCGGTGACCGTCCCACTGCTTCGCCAAAGAATCCAGGTGGAGTTACACCGATAACAGTGAATGGTTGTTCTTTCAGGATGATGGTCTGGCCGATGACCGATACGTCACTCGCAAAGCGACCTTTCCAGAAGTCGTAGCTCAGCACAGCAACCGGGTCCGAGCCTGACGTTCGGTCGTCCTCAGGAGTCAGTGTTCGACCAATAATTGGATTGACGCCGAGTACCTGGAAATACTCTCCCGAGACAAGTTGCACTTCAGCCTGGGCCATTCCATTAATCGATCGCGAACCAGTCATCTCCAACCTTGTAGTGCCGTCCATTGCAGCAAAGATTCCTGAGAATCCTGGCGTGCGCAGGCGAAGTTCCTTGAATACTGGATGAGAAAAGTTGCTTTGCTCACCGCGACTGTTGCGGGCGTCAAACACGACAAGCTGCTCAGGACTTCTAACGGGAAGCGATTTGATCAGTACAGCGTCAACCAAACTGAAGATCGCTGTGTTGGCTCCAATGCCAAGTGCGAGGGAGAGCACCGCAACACCAGTGAAACCTCGATTCTTCAGTAACAGGCGAAGACCGAAGCGCAGGTCCTGGACAATTTCATCCTCCCATCGTTTGGGTAGCAGCCAGAGTGCATCCCAAAACGCACTTGAACTACGGCGAACGAGATCGAGTTTGCTTCGCCAATCAAGCCGGTCCCACTGGACCAGGAGTTGTTCGCGATGTTGCAGCTCGGCCTCCCACTCCTGCTTCCAATCGGCCCGCAGACGTTGTGGCACGATGATCCCAACGAGCGCAATCAACCGGAGGTGTGGTTTGGCGAAGAGCACGGCTGTTACCTCACGCGCGTGAAGGTTTTGGATGACGTTGTTTGATCGGTTGTGTTTGTTCCAGCAGACGATAGCGCTTAACGGCTTCGGCTAACGTCTCGCGCCCAGGTTTTGTCAGTTCGTAATACTTTCGCTGTGGGCGCGGCTCGTTCTGGGCGATGCTCGGCTTTTCCCATTTCGAGCTAAGAAAGCCGGCCTCTTCGAGACGCCGGAGCGCGGGATAGACGGTGCCGCCTGGAAGACCGGTAATGTCGATGATATCGAACCCGTACAGGTACCCGCTGTTTACTGCTTGCAGGATGACGGCCGACGCGTAAGAGAGAAAGCCTTTTCCCATCGAAAACTCCTGTCACCCGAATCGTGGCTAGAATTCTAGTTAGCCAGTATTCTACATAGGGTAGGAAAACGCAAGCAAAAAGTTTGGGAATCTGTTTTCAGCGGGGCAATTGCAAGTTTCTCGGCGGGTTAATTCTGTAAAGAGGACTACATTTGAGACTGGACTATTTCGCCGCCGCCACAGGACCTCAAGTTATCTTGTTCTATCTTCCAGGGCGGAGCGTAGCTTTAGTTGACGACCTGATCCCGACTATCGGCGGTTTGATTTGTGGGCTAGTACTCCAGAGCGCTGTTCCTGTTCTATTCGGGAAAGAAGAAGGTATTCT
>DATFRK010000517.1:0-2305 GCA_035263325.1 Pyrinomonadaceae bacterium
GAGCGCGTAGTTATCCTCACAGACGGTCTCTGGCGCCGGCGTTTTGGAGGCGAGCCGCAACTCATTGGCAAGACTGTTGCGATAAATTCGAGAGACTTCACCGTCGTCGGCGTTATGCCACCGGGTTTCCGATACGGCGAACACATCGACTTGCTTGTGCCGATGAAAACCAACCCCGCAAGCCGCGAAGAAGGTCATAACTATACAGTCCTTGGACGAATTAAACCTGGCGTTTCGCAACAACAAGCCGCTGCTGATATGAGCATCGTCTTTGATAAGTTCAAAGAGGCATTCCCGCAAATGCTTTGGCGACAGGAGCAAGGCGTACGAGTGGAGCCCTATCTGGAAAATCTGACTTCGGATGCGCGACCACTCTTACTCATCATACTCGGGGCGGTGGGTTTTGTACTCCTCATAGCCTGCGCAAATGTGGCCAATCTCCTGCTCGCTCAAGCCGCAGGCCGAGCCTCCGAGATGGCCATTCGTCAAGCTCTGGGTGCCGGCTGGTGGAGAATCGCAAGGCAGCTGCTCACCGAAGCTGTACTACTGGCTCTTTGTGGAGGCCTCGGCGGTCTGGCACTGGCTTCCTGGGGAACCGACGCGCTTGTATCGCTCATTCCCTCGGAGCTCATACCACGCACCGATGAAATCAGTTTTGATTGGCGGGTCCTCGCTTTTGCTATGACCGCGTCGGTACTGACCGGACTGATTTTCGCCTTGGCGCCTGCAATAAAAGCCTCGCGGGTCGATGTGAATCATGCTCTCAAGCAAGGCGGTGGTAAAGGAGCAATCGGCGATGATCGGGGGCTGATGCGCAAGACACTCGTAGTGTCGGAGGTTGCGCTCGCGCTAATTCTGCTGGTGGGCGCTGCTCTGCTTATTCGGACCTTCGTGGGGTTGCGTCGCATAGATCCAGGGTTCGATCCGAAGAACGTCCTGACATTCGAGGTCGCACCAAACGGGCAGCAATACAATACGACGGCTAAACATGTTGATTACGCCCAGCGTGCGCTCGAACGGCTAAAGGCTATACCCGGAATAGAGGGCGCAGCAGTTACAACAAATTTGCCGCTTGGTCGCTGGCTTAACCTCACCGTCGAAGTTGATGGGCGTCCGAACTCGCAGCGCTCAACTGAAATTCGAATGATCACGCCCGAATACTTTGATGTTCTTCGGATGCGACTCAACCGGGGTCGCCAGTTTGATGAGAACGACACTGCAAATGCAGAATCGGTAGTGATCGTTAACGAAACATATGCTAAGCAGGTGTTCAAGGATACAGAAGCACTAGGCGAGCATCTGATCGTGCAGAGAACGAAAACAAATAATCGTTCCAGCCGGATTGTCGGAGTTGTTAGCGATCTAAAGCAATTCGGCTTGAATTCTCTCGCGCCCGCCGCGGTGTTTGTTCCACTCGCTCAGGTCCCCGATGATGTGCTGCTGGTCGCCCGGCAGTTTGTGACGATAAAGTTCGCGCTCAAATGTGGCGTCGATCCTCTCACGCTCACAAGTAGTGTTAAGCGGACGATGTTGGACATTGATTCATCGCTTCCAACCACCAATGTCCAAACGCTTGAGGAAATTGTTGCGCTTTCCCTGAAGCAGGACCGATTCAACACCCTGGTCTTAGGTCTTTTCGCCGGTATCGGTTTGATCCTCGCACTAATCGGCATTTACGGCGTAGTCTCGTACTCAGTAACCCAACGGACTCGCGAGATAGGCATCCGGCTGGCACTTGGAGCCGGCACCGGGGAGGTTCTCAGGCTCATTGTTTTTCAAGGCATGTTGCCAGCACTGATCGGCGTTGCAATCGGAATTGGCGGCGCCTTCGGATTGACAAGACTATTGGCCAGTTTCCTGTACGGGGTCACTGCCACCGATCCACTGACATTTGTTGCAACCGCGGTACTGTTAAGCACGGTTGCGCTCGTTGCGTGCCTGGTGCCGGCTCGACGGGCAACGAGGGTCGATCCGATGATCGCACTGAGATACGAATAGAAAAACCTTGATAATGCCGGAACCGGGACGTCCAGCCCGCCGTAGTTGATGGTGTCCGCACAAAATTCCACCACAAGGCGGCCACAATGGACATTCTCCAGGACCTTCGCTACGGCGCCAGAATGATGCTCCGCAATCCGGGCTTCACAGCAATCGCTTTGCTGGCCATCACACTCGGGATCGGCGCTAATACGACCACCTTTAGCGCCATCGACGCCACTCTTTTCCATCCATTCAACTTTCCCAATCAAGAAAGACTGGTGATGTTGTGGGAACGCGGGCTGGAGCGGAATTTCAGTCGCGGTTC
>DATFRK010000518.1:0-3474 GCA_035263325.1 Pyrinomonadaceae bacterium
CGGTTCGGTTGTGGCCTATTACCAACAAGTCGGTCGCGCTGGACGCGCCCTGGATTCGGCCTACGGTGTCCTGCTAAGTGGCGAAGAAGAGACTGACATCAACGACTACTTCATTGAAAGTGCATTTCCGACGCGCGAAGATGTGAGACATGTGCTCGAGGCGTTGCAAAAGGAGCGCGCGGGATTGTCACTGCCAGAACTGATGGCCCGCGTCAACCTGAGCCAGGGCCGAATCAAGACAACTGTTGACCTGTTGTCGCTTGAATCGCCGCCACCGATTAAGAAGTTCGAGGCTAAGTGGCAGCTGACGCCTAATAAACTTGGTGAAGCGTTCTGGCAACGGACTGCGCGTCTGACGAGTTTGCGTCATGCAGAACAGCAACAGATGCAAGAATACGTGCAGCTGACATCAGGTCACATGGATTTTCTTATTCGCGCTCTTGATGGTGACCCAGCAAAGTCTTGCTGCCTGAACTTACCGTTATTACCAACCGCAGTTGACTCGTTTCTCATTAAAGAAGCGATCGATTTCCTTTGTCATTCGACTACGCTGATCGAACCACGAAAGATGTGGCCAATTGGAGGAATGCCACATTATGGCATCCGCGGACGAATCGGAGTGGAACATCAGCCGCAACCGGGAAAGGCGCTTTGTGTTTGGGGCGACGCCGGCTGGGGTCGGCTAGTGCGCGAAGGTAAGTACCGTGATGGCCGGTTTGCGGATGAACTAGTAGGAGCTTGCGAGTCACTAGTCAGGGAATGGAGTCCGGTGCCGGCGCCGGCGTGGGTCACTTGCATACCGTCGATCAGACATCCCGATCTCGTACCAGATTTTGCGGCACGTTTAGCAAATAGGTTGGGCCTACCATTTCGCCTGGCGCTGAGAAAAACCGATGAGCGGCCAGAACAAAAGACCATGGCAAACAGCACCCAGCAAGCGCGTAACATAGACGGCTCACTCGCGGTGGTGAAGCGATCGTTACTCGCTGGTTCGGTGTTGCTGGTAGATGATATGGTGGATTCTCGCTGGACCTTCACAGTTGCGGCGTGGCTTTTGCGCGACAATGGCAGTGGCGCAGTTTTTCCCCTGGCCCTGGCGATGACTGGAAAAGGATGACTAACTTAGTATCAGCAAATACCCAGGCGATCTTACTACTCACCGCGCCGCTAATTGTTGCGGGCACCGAGCCCGCCACTGATTTGTTGACGCCGGGGGAGTATAAGCAGGTCGCCAAACTGTTGGCCCAACTTGCGCTTCAACCAGCTGACCTGCTTAACACACAAGCGGACCAGTTGCCGGGTGAATTGCAGAATCTCCTCGATGGCGATCGCTGCAAACGGCTGCTGCAGCGAACAAATCAATGGGAACAGGCGGTTGAGTACTGGCAGTCACGCGCGATCTGGGTGGTAAGTCCATTTGACGAGGCGTATCCAGGCCGTCTAAAGGAACGACTGAAGGATTCGGCGCCGGCAATAATTTATGGGGCTGGCGAGTCTGCATTGCTCGAGGATGGAGGACTGGCAGTAGTTGGTTCTCGAGCGGTTGATAGTCTGTTGGTCGAATACACTGAGCAGGTGGGCCGGCTGACGGCATTAGCAGACCGATCTATTGTCTCCGGTGGAGCCAGAGGAATTGATCAGGCAGCGATGCGCGGCGCCTTGTCAGGTGGCGGTAAATCGGTTGGCGTGCTGGCGGATAGTTTGGAGCGTGCGGCGGTGAATCGTGAGCACAGCAATCTGCTGAGCGAAGGTGATCTGGTGTTGATCTCTCCGTACGATCCTGCAGCTGGTTTCAACATCGGCCATGCGATGCAAAGAAACAAACTGATCTATGCCCTCGCGGATGCTGCTTTGGTAGTGAATTCGGATTTTGACAAGGGGGGAACATGGGCCGGAGCAGTGGAGCAGTTGGACAGGCTTCATTTTGTTCCGGTGTACGTGCGAGATGACAGTGCCCACCAAGGCTTGCAGGGTTTGAGGCTGAAAGGTGCTATGCCTTGGCCCAACCCCACAACTCCCGACGAACTGCTTGAGTTGCTGGCACAGTCGGTTGGGACTCACACTACTACCGAGAACAGACAGCTATCATTCCTGGAAGGCTAGATCTTCCTGATTGATCCGGATTCTCAGCATCACCTCATGGGTCCCGGGAACTCTGCAATCACCTCTGCATCACCGCGTCTGCGGTAGAGTTCATCTTTCGCTTCAACGCCACTGCAGAGTCGGGAGGCGCTGAGGTTGCGCAGCGGGTTTCATTTTGTTATCGCCTGTTGAAGACAAGCACTGAGGCTTTGCGCGACGAAGGTAGAGAGTTTCGTTTCAACGATGCAGGCAGAAGCTGTTCACTTCCTCGAAGAAGGCCGACACGACACTCGTTGAACCCTGTTTTGGCATCCCAATCAGGAACCCAACCAGACCGATTGCGAGCAAGACTAGCTGGAGAAACTGCCGCGGCAATGACGGGGCAGAGATAAAGTTGGGCTCGCTATCGCTAAAGTGTCGCATACAAACAGTTCCGTTTACCTAAACGTCGATCCTTAGCGGCACCTGGTTGGGGAGTCCTCACCATACAGGTGGAGTATTTTGTGGAAACATCACCTGCAACCAATATCATCAGCCGCGCTTGTTCGGAGAAAGTGAGTCCTAGTTTACGGAGCCGCTTGAGTGAGGAAAGTTATATGTGACGAAGCAGTTGTCGCGCGGGATAAAACCAAGAGCCACGCCTTAGAGGAAGCGGCGCAGCGACCCCACAGCTGCCCGACAATAGACGCGGGCTTGTTCTACTGAGGCGAGGTACTTGATACTGGCACCTTCCGATTTTCGCGAAAAGGCCAATATGTCTTCACTGTGGAATGTTGATGACCAGGCAGCGCGGCTCCGGGAGCTCACGAGTCATGACGCCGATCTGAAGGAAGCACCCCTGCGACGCGACGTGCGTTCGCTGGGACGCCTGTTGGGCGAAGTACTCAAGGAACAGGCCGGGCATGATCTTTTTGCAGCCGTTGAAGAGTTGCGCCTGTTGTTGATTGAACACCGCGAGCGGCAAGTAACGACCGAGACCAATGCCAACGAACGTGATCCTTTACTCGACCGGGCTGAGGAGATCGTCAGTCATCTAAATATCAACCAGGCGCACCAGATGACGAAGGCCTTCGCCATCTATTTCGAACTCACCAACCTGGCGGAGACGAATCATCGCAAACGTCGTCGCCGCGCCGCCCAGAGCTCCGCAGAAGTCATCGCGCAACCCGGATCATTTCTGGGCACCTTGCGTCGCTTGCGGGAGGCCGGTATCGACGAACAACAGGCGCGCGAGTGGCTCAGCAAGATCGAGATCATGCTGGTGTTTACGGCTCACCCCACCGAGGTAGCGCGGCGCACGGTGCTCTTCAAACGCCAGAGCATCGCCACCGAATTAGAACAGTTGGACCATTTGCCACTGCCGGAACGGGAAGCCGAAAAACACGAGCAGGC
>DATFRK010000519.1:0-3307 GCA_035263325.1 Pyrinomonadaceae bacterium
CGACGAGCTGCGCGATGCCCTGGGGGTGTTGGCAGAGCAGGGAATCGTGGTTGATTCGTCTGCTGACACGGTTGCCGGAGAAGCAGACCAGCGGTTGGCCCCACAGATAAACTTGTTCCATGACCTGGCGCCGGGATTTAGTTTTCAGGACAGGTTAGAACAGGCGACCGTGTCGGTGCTCGGATTGTCTGGTGCCGGAGCCGGCGTTGCCCTTTCGCTAGCGGCGGCTGGCGTGGGTACGATCAGGTGCATCGACGCCCTCAAAGTCACACCGGCGGATGTTTACCTATCTCCATTCACAAGTTTGTCAGCGGTTGGTGCGGGTCGCGCGGCGACAGTTGCTGAGTTGCTGAAGCAAGCTGCACCACGGGTCAATGCCGTGGTTGATGATCGCCACTTTGAATCTGAGGCCGAGATTCTCAGTGCGATCGATGGTTCGTCTATGGTTATCTGCTGCCTGGACGCAAGCCAGTCGAATCTTGCTTATAAGTTAAATCGTGTCTGCTTGACGACTGGAATGCGCTGGATTGCGTGTTCACTGGCCGGCGCTGAGATTATTGTTGGGCCGGCGATGCATCCTGGCACGGGACCCTGTTACCTCTGTTACCGGATGCGTGCGGTTGCTTGCGCAGGAAACCCGGAAGACGCATTCGCCTATGAACGGTTTCTTGATCGACGCAAGCGCGACGATAGCCAACAGCGGGAGAACCTGGTATTTGGGGCAGGCCTGGCGGCGAACTTTGTCGGACTGGAGGTCCTTAAGGAATTAACGGGCGTCGCGGAACCCTCGCTGATTGGGCGAATACTAACCGTTAGACTCACGGACCTCGCCGTGGAGAAACATCTCGTGTTGCGAAAGCCCTGGTGCCCGGCTTGTTTTACTTCGGCGGAGACGAATAGTGATCAATGAGCGTTTGCGCGAGCTGGTTAGCCCGAAGGTCGGATTGATCCGTGAGATTGCGCCCCAGGGACGCGGCGCGGACGAACCGCTTCCACCTTACCTTTACACCGCTACTCTTTCGAACTTTGACTTTCGCGCGGCTAGCAAGACGGAACGTATTGCGGCGGGCAAAGGCGTCACGCGCGAGCAGGCAATAGCCTCAGCCATCGGTGAGGCGACCGAGCGTTACTGTGCCTACCACTGGGATCCACAGCGGACGTATCTCGCGAGTTGGGCCAACCTCGACTCTCGGGGTATTAGCCCGCAAAGTTGCGTGCTCTACTCGGAGCGCCAGTACGCGACATTTGATTGGCCTTACGTCCGTTGGACCCCCGAACAGGAAGTGGGCTGGATAAATGGAGTCGATCTTTGCGATGGGGAAACAGTCGCGCTACCGGCGAGCCTGGTCTATCTGGTCTTTCCGCCGCCGCGAGTCGAAGACTATTTTGCGCCTTCCACTTCGAATGGCCTGGCAGCCGGCGCGACTCTGGCGAGCGCGACCTTGAGTGGGCTCTGCGAAGTAATGGAACGTGACGCGATGTTGATTACGTGGATGAATCGCTTGCCCGCAGTCGAATTGAAGTTCGGCGATTCCGCTCAACTCTCCGGCCGTATCTATCGTCACTTTGCCCACTTCGGCGTTAACGTCAGGGCGTTCTTGATGCCCAGCGATCTCCCGGCCAACACGGTGATGGCAATTTCTTTTGAGGATGATCCGGCTCGACCGGCGAATGTGGTTGGTCTTGGTTGTCATCCCGATCCTAACGTGGCGCTGATGAAGGCGTTGTTTGAGCTGTGCCAGGGACGGCCGGCTGAAGCGACGCGCTTCCAAACCAAGCCACCGCAGGGGCGTCTAAATCGCTACGAGGACGTCGCGACCCTCGATGATCACAGCGCCTTCATGAGTCAGTTGGAGCGGCGGCCCGAGTTTGCCTTTCTCTGGCAAAGCGGTGAAGAAAAACAGGTTGACGATCTGCCAAATCCAGCGACGGGAGATGCAGCGGAAGACCTCAAGCAATGTGCGGAGGAACTTGCTGCGAAAGGCCATCGCGCCGCCTACGTTGAGTTGACCACGCCGGATTTGGCTGGCTACGAGATCCATGTCGTACGGGTAATCGTCCCAGAGTTACATCCGGTGCACTTTGGTCATGGTCAAGAACGGCTGGGTGGCGAGCGTCTCTTTACCGTCCCGCAGCGACTTGGTTTTACCGAGAAAAGGCGCGCTGAAAGTGACTTGAATCCATGTCCACATCCCCTGGCGTGAGGTCGTAATGATTTCTCTGGAAGACCCAACCACTCTGTCGTTGTTGTTTCATTTGAATTCCGAGCCGTGGCTCAATGACGAGGCGTACAAAGGCGCCGCGATTAACCAGGAATTGAAGATCCCAGCGGGCGTGATCGCTGAAGTACCGCTGCCACAGCCTGGTGAGAGCGCTCTCACAGAGTTACTTGGCCGGCGCTATTCGTGCCGTGAGTTCGCCCGGAGAGAGATGCCACTCGAGCAAGTCGCGTCATTACTGTTCGCCAGCTATGGAGCGATTGCGCCAGCGCGGTTTAGTGGCCAGACTGCTTTCCTGCGTCGCACAGTTCCCTCAGCCGGCGGGCTGTTTCCGCTTGAGCTCTATGCTTTCACACAACGAGTGCAGGGTCTGGACGATGGCTTGTATCACTACGATGTGGTCGCGAACTCATTGCACCAGCTACACCGCGGTAACTTATGGGCCACGCTCGAGCCGATCTTTTATACCTACCCGTTTATGAAAGACGCGAACCTGGTGGTAGCAATGGCGGCGGTGTTCCTCCGGACGCAGAAGAAGTATGGACCACGAGGATATCGCTATATGTTGATGGAGGCGGGACACGTCGCGCAGAATCTTTCGTTACGGGCTAGCGAACTCGGCCTCGCTACCCTGTGCATGGGCGGTTTTCTTGATTCGGTTTTGAATGAGCTGTTGGTTCTGAAGCCGAAGGAAGAGGGAGTGATCTACACGGTTGCTGCCGGGTTTGACGCGAATACGTAATTTGAGCTATCTGAGATTGTTAGTTGGACGTCAGCTACAATTCGTGTAAAGTGTCCTCATCGAAAAAGGGGAGTAGGTCACCCACCATTAATTGGGTCCAATGAGGCCGTCAGCACGGTGCCTGCGTAAGGTACCCGGCCCGCTGGGAAGAGCGAACAGATAGCTCAACGACCAAGACCTTTTGCGGCTTAGTCTTAAGCGCGCAAAAGGTTTTTTCTTTTGCGCCGGAATCAACGTCTGTCTTGTTGCGCGAAAGGATAGGTACATGGCCGAGCTATTCCCATTTTCCGAATACTGGTGGTTCTACCTGGCGTTTGTCGGCTTTGTGATTTTGCTGCTGGCAGTC
>DATFRK010000520.1:0-5614 GCA_035263325.1 Pyrinomonadaceae bacterium
CCAATGATTCGCGCTGAGCAAATTCGGCACTACCTACTTTTGCACCTCATCCATCACTCGCAGCATATTCCCGCCCAGGATCTTGTCGACATCACTCTCTGAGTAGCCTCGGCGCAGCAACTCGCGGGTGAGGTTCGGTAATTCAGACACGTTCGAGAGATCGGACGTGGTAGCCTGCACGCCGTCAAAGTCTGAACCAATGCCTACGTGATCAATGCCGCACAACTTAACGATGTGATCGATGTGATCAACGATGCGTGACACAGTCACGGGTGGTAGACGCTTCGCGTATTCCAGCTGCCTGACTCGATCGCGAGCCAGCTTCTTGTGAACCGCATCACCTGGCTCAGCGACCGAGGCCTGCTGGACCAACGAAGCGATCTCGGAGTCGACCATTTTCTTCTTTTCGCTCCACCCCGGTTCAAGATGCTCGGGATAAAAGATTACGTTCACCACCCCGCCGGTCTTGGCCAACGCAACTATCATTTCGTCAGTAAGATTCCTGGGCACGTTAGCGATCGCGCGAGAAGCTGAGTGCGTGGCGATGACTGGCTTGGTTGAGGTGTTAACGATGTCCCAGAACGTTTTGTCTGACACGTGGGAAACGTCGACCATCATTCCCAGCCGGTTCATCTCTTTGATCACATTCTTACCAAACTCGTTAAGCCCGCGTTTGGCCCCGAGCTCGTCACCCGAGGAACCCGCCCAACTCGTGCTCACACTCCATGCCGGCGACATGTACCTAACACCTAGTTTGTAGTAGCGCTCGACGTTCTCCAGTTTTTCGTCAATCGCGTAGCCACCTTCGAGGCCCATTAGCGCAGCGATTTTTCCCTCCCTGGCCAGTTGTCTAATGTCGCCGGCGGAAGTAGCTAAACCCCAGGTTTCCGGATGCTGCTCCACCAGCTTTCGGACCGCGGCAATCTGATCATCCGCGCGTTTGATAGC
This sequence comes from Pyrinomonadaceae bacterium, assembly GCA_035263325.1. Taxonomy (GTDB): domain Bacteria; phylum Acidobacteriota; class Blastocatellia; order Pyrinomonadales; family Pyrinomonadaceae; genus PSRF01. Next base: position 949 of record DATFRK010000520.1, read on the forward strand.
TTGCGGGCCACCTAACCCAAAGAGTTGCGGCTCGACCCAAATCGAGAAGAACTGCGCATCTAATCCTCCCGCCTTCGCCCGGACCGCATCGAAGTGGCCGTCAGGCAGTTGTCTCTCCAGGTCAACTTGCTCATCCAGTAGTCTTTGGGTCGTATCGGCATGCATGTCGACGGCAATAGCACGGCGGTGGATCGACATTGGATCGTTTCCGTTGGTATCAGTGGTAGTTTGGTTGCTGGTCGTTGAATTCATCTTGTTTTGACGGCAGTCTGCGAGAAACGGGAGTAGTAGAATTAGGGTCAACAGTAGGTGAATTGTTGGGCCGTTACGGCGGTTTAGCGGAAGTATCCAATGATTAGTAATCTCTCGTATAAGGGGTTGCATTTTGGATGTTACGAACCCGTTCCGATGGAAGCAAGTCTGTCTTGCCAAGCCAAGCAAAACTACTGTATTGTCCCGTGTTTGACTAATATCGATTTTCAAGGACAAGGAAGGATCGTGATTGTCGCGCAGTCGAGTTCGATTAACCTCAGCAATCGGTTGACCTTGACGAGCCCCTTGCCTTAAGCAATAAAGAAATCCTGAAGGAGTAAACAATATGTTCTCAAAAGCCAGCAACACGAAGGACGTGGCCACTCCACGAATCTGTGACGTCATCTGGCACAACGGAGAGTTCATCAATTGGAACGATGCGCGGGTCCATGTGATGTCGCACGTGCTGCACTACGGTTCAAGCATTTTTGAGGGCATTCGCTGTTACTCCACCAAACAAGGTCCGGCAGTTTTCCGTCTGCGCGAACACATGCAGCGACTGCTCAACTCCGCCAAGATCTACCGGATGGATCACCCCTGGACACTCGATCAACTTTGCGACGCCACCGTCGAGTTAATACGGCGCGGCGACATGGACCAGTGCTACATTCGCCCCATTCTGTTTCGCAGTCTCGATGAAGAGCACCCGGCCTTCGGCGTCAATCCCTTCCCAAACCCATTGGCCTGCTACATCGGCGCCTGGGACTGGGGCAAATACCTGGGCGATGAGGCGATTGAACGGGGTGTGGATGTCTGTGTTTCAACCTGGAATCGTCTGACGCCAAACTCGATGCCGGCGATGGCCAAGAGTGGCGCCAATTACATGAACTCGCAGCTGATCAAGATGGAAGCGCTGCTTAACGGTTTCGCCGAAGGTATTGCGCTCGACGATCGGGGTTATGTTTCAGAAGGCTCCGGCGAGAATATTTTCATGGTCAGTGGCGGCGTAGTTTTGACGCCACCACTTTCTTCTTCAATTCTGCCGGGCATCACTCGCGACAGTATTATTCAGATCTGCCAGGAACTCGGAATCACTGTTAAGGAGCGCACTATTCAACGCGCCGCACTGTACGTCGCAGATGAACTTTTCTTCACCGGCACCGCGGCAGAAGTGACACCAATTCGCTCCGTCGATCGCATCACGGTTGGCTCGGGCGAGCGTGGCGAAATTACGGCCAAGATCCAAAAAGTCTTCTTCGAGATCACCAAAGGCGAACGCAAGGCGCCCGGAGACTGGTTGACCTACGTGAAGACAGCAAGCTCTACCAACCCAGGTAACAACGGTTTCAGCGCTGACAAGCTCGACGCTGCTTCGCCAAACGAAGCGGCAATTCATTTTCAAGCAGCTTCCCGAGACTGAACCCGCGTTCAATCCGAAGAGCAGTGAGGCGGAGCCAATTCTCCTCACTGCTCCATCTGTACTAAAGCGTTAAAGTTCCGATTGACACCATCCCCTGATGATAGAACTGTACTTCGTTCTTTATCGAATTCCGAAAATAATGTCGGCCCTCGCGCGCGAACGAAATCGCAGCGCCGTCGCGTGGAGTCTGCTCACAATTGTGGCCTGGTTCGGATCCGAGATCACCGTTTTCCTTCTGATCGGAGTGACTTATGGCGTCATCGCCGTAGTCAATGGTTGGGAAATCGAGGAAGTTCCTGCCGGGTTGCAGGTGATCTCTTATGTATTAGGACTGGGTGCCGCAATTCTGAGTTTCACCCTGCTGCGACGTCACCTGACGCGCAGGCCAACCGAGCTGCCAACGCCACCGCCGCCGCCAAACTTCTAGTGTTTTCCGCCAGAATCTCCGTTGACTCAGCTCAAGTCGGCGAGCTATATTCCCTCTTAAGTCGTTAACCACACGACCACATCAGGAAAGCCCCTGGCGCTCCCTTCCAGCGCGAAAATCAAACAAACGCAACACTGAAAGGCTTCGGGTTTCAATGAGTTCGAAAATCGACGAATTACTGCGTATTGCCACTCATCACGGCGCCTCCGACCTGCACCTGAAGGTGAGTGCGTTCCCGGTCATGCGCATTGGTGGCGAACTGCACCCGATTGCCGACGCTGCTCGTTTGAAGGCGGAAGACACGCTCGACATGGCGTTTGCGATGATGTCCAACCGGCAAAAGCAACGATTCAAAGAGGTATCAGAGGTCGACATAGCCTACGGCGTCGCAGGTGCAGGCCGTTTTCGCGCCAACATCTTCCAGCAGCGTGGCACGGTCAGCATCGTCCTGCGTGTAATTCCGGATCAGACCAAGAATGCCGCGCAGCTGGGCCTCCCGCCAGTTATCGAAAAGATCGCCGAAGAGCGTCGTGGTCTGATTCTGGTAACCGGTGCTACAGGCTCGGGAAAGTCGACCACCCTCGCGGCGATGATCGACTACGTCAACTCCACCCGGGGTGGTCATATCGTCACTATCGAAGATCCGATTGAGTTTCTGCACCGCGATAAACAATCGTTTGTTTCGCAACGCGAAGTGGATGTCGATACGCGTTCGTTTTCTGAGGCTTTGCGCGGAGCGTTGCGCCAGGATCCCGACGTGATCCTCGTCGGTGAAATGCGCGACCATGAAACGATCGAGACGGCCTTGACTGCGGCGGAGACTGGCCATCTGGTCTTCTCAACTCTGCACACGCTCGATGCAACAGAAACTATCACCCGAATTGTTTCGTCATTCCCCTCGCACCAACAAAGGTCTGTGCGCATTCAGTTGGCGGGAATTCTCAAAGCGGTAATTTCAATGCGCCTCGTGCGGGCAGCAAAAGGAGCTGGACGCGTGCCGGCGATCGAGGTGTTGGTGTCCACCGCATTTATCCGTGATCACATCATGAATGAAGAAAAGACCTACATGATTCGTGAGGCGATCGCCGCGGGAACGTCACAGTACGGGATGCAGACTTTTGACCAGTCGTTATTTAATTTGGTGCAGTCGGGTCTGATTACTTTGGAAGAAGCACTCCACAACGCCACCAATCCGGATGAGTTTAAGATGCGGGTCGCCGGGATTTACTCCGCTGACCATACAATGACAAACATCGCCGCGCCGATAGCCACGGTGCAAAAGGAAGACCGCGACACGATTTTTGTGAAGCACTAGACGATAGAATTAGTTAACCCGAATCCTTCGCATCACTCGCACTCCACTACGCCAATCCTCATTGATGTCGAAACGATAGATCTCAATGTCGCTCGCAATGCAACGCGCGAGTGATGGGAATGATGGATGTACACGTAGTGTCGGCGCGACCAGGTAGACCAGCGGCGGTTCGTCGCTTATTTCCAGCTCACCAAATAGCTTTGCTTTGGTAATGTGCCCACGTCGCCGGTGTGCCTCAACCCGGCGCCAATAATCAGCGCCCTGTAGCACATGTTCGCGATCTTCAAAGACCTTCAACTCGATTACCACCAAACGTCCATCGCGTCTTAACGCCAGCAAATCGACGGGACGAATGCCGAGCTTGCCGCCCCGCGCGGTACGGAACTGAGCATGCAAGGGAGCAATGATTAATCCCGGATCGAGCTTCGTGATGTCTTTCCGCAGGAGCGATTCGAGCCAGGCTTCGGCGGCATTGCGATAGAGTGCATGACGTCGATCCAAGGCGTCCGCCGAGCGGTGTTCTTTCAGGTCGGCGAGCAAGTTTTTCCACTCTTTCTCTGTCGCCTTATCAAGCATCCGGCGATGCGAACCTTCAACGCCAAACCAAACTCGCTCCTCGCCCAACAACGATCGCACGCGGGCAAAGGGTAAGCCATGGTAACGAAGAGTTTCGCCGTGACGCGCATGAACCACATCTATTGCTTCCGCTGCGTAACGCGAAATGTCAGCGGCTGATTCGGTCAGCGCGACAGGCGGCACGGGCGGAAAACGTGCCAGTCTCCGCTTCCACAGCTCTCGTCGTGCCGGAACAGTCTCGTTTGTCAGGACCGTTAACTCGTCATCCACCGTGTACACCTTCATCATCGACTTCAGACTGTCGCGTAGGAGAGCTACCCGATACAACGTGGGCTTCAAGGAACTCGGTGCGACAATCAGCCAAAGCTGTTGCACGTATGGCGGACGAATACGCTCTGCGGTGCGCTTGAACCAAAGTAGCGCTGCCGAAATAAAGGCATCGACGCCTGCGGGATGAGTCGGTGCAACTGATCCAGTGACCGCGATTCGTTCCCGCTTCCGCCGCAGCAATATGCGCGCGTAACGTCCCGGTTGGCCCTTTCTGACTCCTGGACTCAGGGCCACTCTTTCCAACCTGGTTTCGGGTTCGAGCGCGCCTGCCAGTTGGGCCAACTGATCGCAACGAATCTGCCGCGCCGCCCTGATCGTGGCGGCCACAGCTGAGGCGGAAGCACGC
>DATFRK010000521.1:0-6918 GCA_035263325.1 Pyrinomonadaceae bacterium
CGCCGGCTTAAAGTACAGGACCATCCCTGCCCCCACTGCCGCGAGAACAAATCCCAGGTACAACAACGGATTCGGCGAAGTTTTAGGTGGATGTAGCCACATTGTAGAAAGCACATTCACCACTGGCGCGCCCGCAAAAACCAGCGGCATCACATACGTGGGCAAACCACCAGCCTTGAAAGCAAAAATGATGCAGACAGCTCCGATAGCGCCGAGTGCGCCGCCAATCGTTGCCGCAACCGAGCCTTTCATCGTGAAACCATTCAACTCACCTTGAGAGGAGAGCATCACGACTGGTACGAGGACGCCGATCAAAAAATAGGCCACTCCCACACACAAGAGGGCGCGCATTGGACTGCCTAACTGAACTTGTCCCTGGTGTAGCGCCGGACCGTACAATCCCCAGGCCAGGGCGGCGCCGATAGCGAAAACGATCCAAAGCATTAGTGCCTCCGAAGAACCAATAAAATGGAAGAGCGAAGGTCCAGAGGTGGCCAGACGTTACAACGCGACGCTGTCCTGTTTCACCTTTGGGTTTCACGCAACAACTGAAGCTGTATAAGCTGAAACCCTGGAAACAGTTTTACCGTAATCGTTTTAGATTGGAATGCGCGCCTTAGCCTCTTTGGACTTTCGCATTCTATCAGCCACTTTCTAAGTTTGAATAGACAAATATCTCTTTCGTTGCTCAACCGCAATGACCGTTTGCGACTTTCCCGATTGGCTTAGACAACTTGTCGATCCATCTGGTAAGGTCTCGGAAATTCAGGTTTTCTTCCAAAATCTCGAAGCTGGAGAACCAAGCCTTGAAGTCGAACTATCGCCTCTTCTTTTCACTTTCGTTTCTGCTCATCTGCTTTGTTTCCATTAGCGCCCAAACCTATCGCGGCACAGTGCGAGGAACGGTCTACGATCCTAATCGGGCCGTGATTCCAGGCACTCAAGTAACAGTCACAAATAAAGAAACGAACGAAACACGCACGGTGCTTAGTGGTGCGGATGGCGAGTACTCCATCTCCTCATTGAGAGCAGGGTTGTATGTCCTGAGCGCCACGTCTGGTGGATTTCAAAAATACACGCAGAATATCCAGGTTTCAGTGAATCAGGAGCTGCGAGTAGATGTGGATATGACTATTGGAGCCGAATTAGCCGACACTTTTGGAGTAACCATCAATGGAGCTCCAGATCTGAAACAAGATACCGGCTCCCTAGGGACCGTAATTGACAACACTCAAGTCAAAGGTCTCCCACTCGACGGACGCAACTTTTACGAGTTGACCTTGCTGGTACCAGGCGCAGTTCCCGCCGCACCCGGTTCTGCCGGTTCAGTCCGGGGCGACTTCTCGTTCAGCGTCAATGGCGCCCGCGAAGACGCAAACAACTTTTTGTTGGATGGCGTCTACAACGTCGATCCCAAACTCAACACGTTCGGCGTCCGTCCATCAGTCGACGCCATTCGCGAATTTGAAATGCTCACCAGCACCTACGACGCGTCGTTCGGCAGAAATCCCGGCGCGCAGGTCAACGTGATCCTGAACTCGGGCTCGAACGAATTGCACGGTTCCGGTTTTGAGTTTTTCCGCAATGCCGCCCTCGACGCGCGCAACTTCTTTGCCCCGGCAACAGAGCCTAAACCGAAATATATCCGCAACCAGTTTGGCGGTTCGCTTGGTGGTCCAATCAAACGCGACCGCACCTTCTTCTTTGCCGACTACGAAGGCACGCGCGCTCGTGAAGGGGTCACTCGCGTCAGCAACGTTCCCACGGTCCAGGAACGCGCCGGCAACTTCAGTCAAAGCTTATTCGGCGTGCCCATCGATCCGTTCACCGGTCAGCCGTTTCCGAATGGCACGATCCCCGGGTTTCGCATCAATTCTGTCGGCCAGGCAATTGCCAAACTATATCCACTGCCGAACCGCAATGTACCGTTGCAAAACTTCGTCTCCTCGCCGACCCAGAGTGACGACAACGACAGTTTCGATGTGCGCGTTGACCATCACTGGAGTAGTCGCCTGGACCTCGCCTTTCGCTACAGCTTTGGCGACCGCGATCTCTTCGAACCATTTACTGGTCCTTCGTTTTCGACCGTACCCGGTTTTGGCAATACTGTAAAACGGCGCAGTCAAAACGTGATGGCGGCACTGACTTTTGTAGCCAGTCCGAACCTGGTGAATGAAACTCGCCTGGCGTTTAGTCGCGTGGCGTCGTCGGTAACGCAACAGGCGAGCGTGCTCAATTCGCAGGTGGGACTGCCGACTATCTCGCCGCGCACCCGAGACCTCGGACTCAGTTTCATTACCATCACTGGTTTTTCTCCTTTGGGCGACGAAGGCAACAATCCGCAGAACAGTGTGACTAACGTCTACCAGGTGCTCGACAACGCCAGTTGGACCCACGGAGATCATCTGATCAAATTTGGCGCCGACCTGCGTTTTACCCAGCAGAACGCTTTTCGCGACGTCGAGTCGCGTGGTCGTTTGCAGTTTTCACCGTTTGGGCAAATCACCGGGAACGCGCTGGGAGATCTCTTGCTGGGCTTCCCTTTGCTCACTTCGGTGGCCCACGTCGACAACCCGCAACACATCCGCACCGAAAGTTACAATTTCTTTATCAACGACAGTTTCAGAGTGCGACGAAATCTGACCTTGATCGGCGGCCTTCGTTACGAATACAACTCGCCGCCGGTGGACGCCGCAGATCGCGCGACCATTTATGACGTGGCGACTGGCACGCTTGTTCCCGTCGGTACTAACGGCGTACCGCGCAGCGGTTTTACGCCAGACAAGAACAACTTCGCGCCGCGCGTCGGATTTGCCTGGACAGTTGGATCAGACCAGGCGACGGTGATTCGCGGCGGTTACGGTGTTTACTATGACCAATCACCACTGGCGCCGGCCGAGGCTCTGTACTTCAACTCGCCGTTTTTCGATAACAACATCTTCTTCTCGCTGCCCGGATTGCCCTTGACCTTGGACAATCCGTTCCCGTCGTTTTTCCCATTTCCCTTGCCGGATTCAGCGCTGGCGATTCAACGGGATTTGAGAACCGGCTACATGCAGCACTGGAATTTCAATGTGCAGCGGCAAATTGGCAGTAAGAGCGTGCTCGAGGTTGCTTATGTGGGATCAAAAGGCACGAAGCTGTTGACGGCTCGCGATATCAATCAGCCGCAGCCCAGTGTATTGCCGCCGGGGTTACCAGTCGTACCGCGACCCAATCCGCGTTTTGACGATATCAACCTGTTAGAGTCGCGGGCGAATTCGAATTACAACGCGTTGCAGGCTCGCTTCGAGCAACGGCTGACGCGCGGATTGTCAGCACTCATTTCCTACACCTGGTCCAAGTCGATTGATGATGCGTCAAACTTCTTTACCAGCGCCGGCGATCCAAACTTCCCGCAGAACAGTTATGACGTCGGCGCCGAACGTGGGCGTTCAAATTTCGATGTGCCACATCGCTTGTCAGCCAGCTATTCTTACTTGCTGCCCTTCGGTAAGGGACGTAAGTATCTGGCCGACTCAGGATTCTTAACGACGTTGCTGACTGGCTGGGAGACTTTCGGGATCGTCACGCTGCAATCGGGACGCCCGTTCACGGTGGCGTTGCTTTCCGAAATCGACAATAGCGGCACCGGCAGATCGATTCTCGGGTTTGGAGCAAACGATCGGCCCAATGTCGCGGGCAGCCCTGACCTCAGCAACCGCTCGCCGGAAAGATGGTTCAACACCGCGGCCTTCGTCTTCCCTGCTCCCGGAACTTTTGGCGATGCGGGCAGAAATATTGTGAATGGACCAGACTATCAGAATGTGAACGCCTCGTTGGTGAAGAATACGGCGCTGACGGAACGAGTCAATCTGCAATTTCGGGCGGAGTTTTTCAACCTCTTCAATCATCCGAACTTGAATCTGCCGGATAATTTCCTCGGTTCGCCCACGTTCGGAGTGATTAGCTCGGCGCGCGATCCGCGCCACATTCAATTCGGCTTGAAGTTGTTGTTCTAAGTGCAGTCATCCACAGATTACACAGATTACGCAGAGGTAGACAGACAGTAAATGCGTGTGAGGGATCCAACCCGTACTTGGAGAAGCGAGTATCGGCTTGAGGAATACGAGTGCAGACATTCGACAATTCGAGTGTGTAAAGGCGAGGACAACGCAAACAGTGAAGGGATCGATTCGCTCAACTAAACTGAATAACCTGAAATCTGTGTAATCGGCGTAATCTGTGGATAACTAGTCTAGTCGCCGGATTCCTGGAGGGCGGCGCGATCATTGTAGGTTTGATACTTGGCCGACATGATCTCAGGTTCAGGAGTTGGCTCTGAAGGTTTTTGTGTCGCAACTGGTTGGCCGTTCAGTTGCTCGTAGAGTGGTGGAGGGATGATGGCAAAGTCAGCCATCGGTTCATAAATATCGTCCACCCCCTCCTTGAATACGTTCCCCATCAACAAGGTGATGATATTCACTCGTTGATCCGGATACTTCTGCAAGAACTGCGAAAAGCTGAAACCCTCGTTGTAGAACGCATAGACCAGCTTACGCATCGATTCGATCCCACCGTCCAATTTCGCCTGGTACTGCCCCAACCTCGCCGCAGAAAAATCATCATTCGCAAACGCTTCATGAATGCTGTCGGCGGCCAACTCCGCCATCTTCAACGCCAACAACACTCCGGAAGAATAGATGGGGTCAAGAAAACCGTAGGCATCACCAATGAGTATGAAGCCGTTGCCGGCGCAATGAGTGGAGCGATAGGAATAGTCAAGAATCGAATAGATCTTATCCACTCGGGTAGCGCCAGCCACTCGACGCCGGCAGGATTCGACCTTCTCAATCTCCTCATGAAAAATCTTCGCCAGGTCTTGACCGCGACCCTGGACCAGATACTCCGGATCAGCCACCACTCCGACACTCGTGATGTCGTTTTCCAGGGGGATATACCAGAACCAACCGTTACTGCCCTTCGGCGTGCGTAAAACCAACGTCGCACCACCATTAAGGTCAGGCTCGCGGTGGGCTCCTTTGAAATACGAATAAAGAACCGCTTTCTTTAGTTTTGGATCGCGAACCCGCCAGCCGAACCTGTTGGAAAGCATCGCCGACTGTCCGGTAGCATCAACCACGACCGGGGCCTCGAATTGTTGCCGCGTGCCGTCTTTGAGCACCGCCTCGACACCGTAAGCTCGATCACCATCAAACAGGACGCGCTTAATCTGTGTTTCCTGGTAAACGTCCGCTCCCTGATCGGCGGCGTGTTCGATCAACAGCAAGTCAAACTCGGCCCGAGTAACCTGCCAGGTAACCGCTGACTCGTGATGATTGGCCTCGAAAAAATAGAAAGGACGCGACTCTTTGCCCGCTGGATTCGCAAACTGGACGCTGTACTTGCGCACGAACGGACTGGCCTTCAACTTTTCCAGCAAGCCCATCCGCTCGAACGTGAAGTAGGTGTCCGTCATGAGCGATTCGCCAATGTGATGGCGGGGAAATCGTTCTTTTTCAAACAGCACGACCTTGCGGCCCTCGCGCGACAAGATGCTGGCAATGGTACTGCCCGCCGGCCCGCCACCGATGACGATCACATCATAGTTGGTTTTCATTTCCATAGGTTCTTAAACGTAACGCACCGCCTTTAGTTCTGGCTCAAAAAACTCGGAGAGAAAGTGATCAACCTGTAACAGGCCCTTGCGGGTTAGCATTATCGAACCATTGTCACGACCCGCAACCCCGTCGGTGGCCAATTGATCAAACACGGGTTTGAATTCTTGCCACAGATCAACGCCAAATTTATTCCGGAAATAACTCAGGTCGAGAGCGCCGGTTTTGAGCTGCAGGATCATTTCCCGGATCAACTTCTGCCTGGGCGTAAGAGTCATTGCTCGTAGCAAGGGTAGTTGGTCTTTATCGATCAACGAAACGTATTCTTCGAAGCTATGCACATTCTGAAAATGAACACCGCCAAAATGCGAGAAAGAGGAAACGCCCAAACCGATCATGTCGCCACCGTGCCAGAGGGCATCGGTGTAAATGAAGCGACAGGGCTTTTTTGTAGTGGCCAGGGTGTACGCACTGGCAATCCGGTAGCCCGAGGCTTCAAACTCGTCGAAAGCGTAATTCAGCCAACGCTGCTTGGTGGGCCACTCGGCGATTGGTGATTCTTTCCCATCTTTGAGCATCTCTTGCGAGATGATCGTGTTATACGGCAATTCCATCTGATAGATGGTCACCGAATCGGGTTGCAACTCGAGGGCCCGACGAATTGTGTCGCGCCACTTAGCCTCGGTTTCGCCCACCATGCCGGCAATCAGGTCAATATTGATCTGCGGGAAATCGACCTGCCGCGCCATATCGTAGACTTCGTAAATTTCCGGCGACAGGTGGGCCCGGCCATTTGTTGCCAGGATCTCATCGTCGAAATGTTCTACTCCCAGGCTCAAACGAGTGACGCCGATCGCTTTCAAAGTTTCTAACTTGGAACGGCGCAGCGTTCCCGGCTCACACTCGAAGGTCACCTCCTCGGCGTTGTTCCAGGTCACATGACGGTTGAGGCCATCAACGAGTTGATGGAGTTGCTTTTCGCTGATATACGAAGGGGTGCCCCCGCCGAAGTAAGCGAAACGAAGCTCGCGACCTTGAAAAGCCCGCGTGCGAGCGTAGTACTCGGCCTCCTTAATTAGTGCTTCAAGGTAGACTTCGATCTCGCTGGCGTTCTTGTCCGTATAGACTTTGAAGTAACAAAACTTGCAGCGTTTGCGACAGAAGGGTATGTGCAGGTAGAGCCCATAGGGTTCTTCCAGCCGGGCCGGCTGGTCGAGTACTGCCAGGGCTTGGCCCACATACTCGGGCTTCCACTGCGAGAAAGGCGGATAGTTGGAGACAAAATAATTACCAACTTGCGTTGTTGTCTGCGAGGTATTCG
>DATFRK010000522.1:0-5905 GCA_035263325.1 Pyrinomonadaceae bacterium
TAAGAACACCAGGAGGGTTATCAGAATTGGCCTTAGTTATTTATGTCAAGCCGGGTTGTCCGTACTGTCAACAGGCACGAGATCATTACAACTCACGTGGGGTTCCCTTTGTGGAATACGATGCGCAGAACGACCGCGCCAAACGCAAAGAGATGTTTGCATTTTCAGATGGAGATCCGACGGTCCCGTGCATTGTGGAAGACGGCAAATATATAGGTTCCGGGTGGGGTAACCCACCGCGTGGTTGAACGGTGCATGACTAGCCGGCCGGGTGCCGGTAGCAGCGCAGGAAGTCTCCCCACATCACTTTTGAGGCCCGAACGTTCCCGTTACGGGCGCTCGGGCCACACTCCCCCAACCAACCAATACACTTTGGCAAAGAAGGTGCTAAATGATGAGACCATCAGTGCCCCCAAAGCTTTTCCTAATCGTCTGCGCGTTACTCACAATTAGTCTCGGTGTCCGCGCGCAATCTAATGGAGGTTCAGCCTCCCCTAAACCACCCATGGCAGAAAAGAAACCTAAAACCACCAACATTCACGGCGTGACACTCGTTGACGACTATTTTTGGCTGCGGGAAAAGTCGAATCCCGAGGTCATAGCCCACTTACAAACTGAAGATGCTTACGCAGAATCGCTGATGAAGCCGACTAAGCCGTTGCAAGAGAAGCTCTACAACGAGATGTTGAGCCATATCAAGCAAACGGACACCAGCGTTCCTTATCGCTGGGGCAACTACTTCTATTACACACGCACGGAAGAGGGTAAGCAGTATCCGATTTATTGTCGCAAGAAAGGCTTGGAAGCTCCCGAGGAAATCGTTATTGATCAAAACGATCTCGCCAAAGGGCAAAAGTTCATGGCCATCGGCGCTTTCGTGCCCAGTGATGATGGCAACTTGCTGGCCTATACCACGGATAACACTGGCTACCGACAGTACACGCTGCACGTCAAGGATCTGCGCAACGGCCAGTTATTTCCCGAGAGTATAGAGCGCGTAAATAATCTCGCCTGGGCCACTGACAACAAAACGATGTTCTACGTGACCGAGGATGCGGTCACCAAACGTAGCGACAAGTTTTTCCGGCATGTGCTCGGCTCCGATAAGAGTGATCTGATCTTCGAAGAAAAGGACGAGCTGTTTGATATCGGCACTGGCAGGACGCGCGATAAGGCCATGATCCTGCTGCAACACTACAGCAAGACCTCCACCGAGGTGCGTTATCTCCCCGCTGACAAACCTGACGCGGAACTGAAAGTGATTCTAGCCCGCCAACCTGATCATGAATACGACGTAGATCACCGGGGTGACCAGTTTTTCATTCGCACCAACAAAGGGGCGAAGAATTTTCGGGTCGTGACTGCGCCGGTAAGCGATCCAGCGGAAAAGAACTGGAAGGAATTTGTGGCCCACCGGCCCGCGGTGAAGATCGAGGATGTCAGCCTGTTTGCCGACTACGCCGTGCTTTCCGAATGGGAAAATGGTTTAGAGCAGATCGAAGTAATCAACTTCAAGACTAACAAACCCACGCGCATTCTATTTCCGGAACCAGTTTATTCAGCCGGTCTAAATGCGAATCGCGAGTTTGACAGTCATGTCTTGCGCTACGGCTATAACTCCCTGGTCACACCGTACTCGATCTTTGACTACGACATGACCACAGGCAAGAGCACCCTACTGAAGCAGACCGAAGTGCCGGGCGGATTTGACCGCACCAACTACAAATCAGAGCGAGTCTTTGCCACCGCCTCCGACGGAACGAAAGTTCCAATTTCGGTGGTCTATCGCAAGGACGTGAAGCTCGATGGTAGTGCGCCGATGTTGCTCTACGCTTATGGCTCCTACGGTTACTCAATACCGCCCACATTCTCGTCGAGTCGTTTAAGTCTGCTCGACCGCGGCGTGGCTTTCGCGATCGCTCATATTCGTGGCGGCGGTGAGATGGGCGAGGAATGGCGTGACGCCGGTCGCATGATGAAAAAGATGAACACGTTCACCGATTTCATTGCCTGCGCCGACTACCTGGTGAAGTCGAAATACACCTCAAGCGATCGCCTGGTGATCCAGGGCGGCAGCGCAGGAGGCTTGCTAATGGGCGCAGTCTCCAACCTGCGTCCTGATCTTTTCAAAGCAGTTATTGCGCAAGTGCCTTTCGTAGATGTGCTGAACACGATGCTTGACGCTTCGTTGCCGCTTACCACCAGCGAGTACATCGAATGGGGTAACCCGAACGAGAAGGCGGCGTTTGAATACATGAAGACTTATTCTCCTTACGACAACGTCGCCAGGAAGAACTATCCGTCGATGCTCGTTAAGGTGTCGGTAAACGACAGCCAGGTGCCGTACTGGGAAGGCACAAAGCTCGTGGCAAAGTTACGAGCCATGAAGACAGACCAGAACCCGCTACTACTGAAGGTAAACTTCGGCGCGGGTCACGGTGGCTCCTCGGGTCGCTACGACGCCTTGCGTGAAACAGCATTTGATTATGCGTTCACGCTCTGGCAAGTGGGTAAGGCCGATTAGTTAATAGGACTTATATGACCTATTGGACCTATTACCACTGACCAACTACTAATCAGTATTCAGTTGTCGCGCGGGTCTCTTTTAACAACCAATGGTTGGGTGAATGTTTGGCCATCCACGGTGAGTTTCACCGAGTAGGTGCCGGGCAAGACAGTTGGCCGGGCACCAAAACCACCTCCGCCTCCACCGCCACCACCTCCACCTGGAGGCCCGGTGCGTGCCGGTGGAGTCGGTCGTAAATCCCAAATCCAGCGATGCATACCGGCCGCGGCAGATAAGGGTTCGGGCGTCGGGCGCCAGAAGGTAGGTATGTTCAAGGTATCGGGGTTAACCGGTTGGGGCCGGTCTGCACTCGAGTAACGACGAATGCTCTCCCCGGCTGGATCAAGTATTTCCAGGAGCACCGGACCCGAGGCATTGTCCTTGAGATAGTAGTCAATCATCGCGCCATTGGGTGGATTTTCCGCTAACGCTTCGTCTCGCGGCTGCGGCGTACCGTTGTCGCTACCGGGGATCACATTGATCGTCACTGCCGGTTTAAAGAGATAGGCATTCGCAGCCTTCACCTTCTCGTCGATCTGCCTCAGCGCTGTGATGTCATCCAATACCCAAAAACCTCGACCGTGAGTGGCAACAATCAGGTCGTTACCATGAATCGCCAGGTCACGCGCTGAACAGTGTGGCAAATTAAGTTGCAGCGACTGCCAGTGATCGCCATCGTCAAAAGATATGTAGACCCCCAATTCCGTGCCGGCAAACAGTAGTCCGCGTCGCTCCGGATCAACCTGGACCGTTTGCACATAGACGCCCGCCGGCAAGCCGGTAGTGATTTGCTGCCACGTCTTACCAGCGTCCCTGGTGCGATAGATGTACGGCTCATAGTCCTGGAGCTGATGACGGTCAACGGCGGCGTACGCTGCATTAACATCGAAGTACGACGCATCCATCATCACCACTTTACTCCACGAGGTTACTGCCGGCGGCGTGACGTTCTGCCAGGTCTTGCCGTCATCATTGGTCAAATGGAAATAGCCATCATCGGTTCCGATCCAGACAGTTCCCGCTCGCAAAGGCGAAGGGGCAATGGTGTAAATGACACCACGCCGCTTGTCAGTGGGGGCATCCGCAGCGGCGGCTTCATTCATGTTCGACGGTACACCGGGATCCTCCCGCGTCAGGTCCTGACTAATTTGGCTCCAGCTCTCACCGCCGTTAGTCGTCTTGTAAAGAAACTGGTTAGCAAAGTAGAGCGCGCGTGGATCGGCCTGGGAGAAGACAAGTGGTTGCGTCCAGGCATGACGAAAACCGGTGCCGCCGCGTTCCGGTGAAACATTCTTCGACGCTCCGGTGACCACGTTGCAACGCTCAACCGTGCCCCCAAACAGTATCTCCGGATGCAGCGGGTCGGGAGCCGTGTAGCCAGCTTCGCCTCCCGCACAGACTCCGGTCCAATCGTGATTGGAAATCTCCGCGTGATTGCTACGCGTCGGCACACCCACCGCGCCACTGTCTTGTTGCGCCCCCGTAACCCAGTAAGGAAAACGATTGTCGGCCGCCACGTGATAGAGCTGGGCCGTTGGTTGGTTGTACCAGGAACTCCAGGTGGCGGCGCCGTCAACACTCACAATTGTGCCCTGGTCACTGGCCAGTATCATTCGTTTCGGATCCAGGGGGTGAATCCAAAGTTGATGGTAATCGTCGCCGCCCGGCGCCCCTTTGATCGCGGTCCAATTCTGTCCTCCATTCGTCGACTTATAGACGGAAGTGTTCTGCACGTAGACAGTGTCGGCGTCTTTTGGATCGGCGGTCACCTTATTGAAGTACCAGCCACGCCCCCAGACTCGCGCGTCCGCCGACACCTTGGCCCAGTTTGCGCCGGCGTCATTCGAGACAAACAGACCGCCTTGCTTTGCATCCACGATGGCATAGATCCGCTTGCGATTGGCTGGCGAGACTGCCAGTCCGATGCGACCGACACCTTCGGTAGGAAGGCCGTTGATTATCGGCTGCCAGGTATTGCCGCCGTCGGTTGACTTGTAGATGCCGCTGCCTGGTCCGTTTGCCGGTGCATAGATGAACCACGGTGGACGGCGCACATTCCACATCGAGGCGTAAACTATTTTCGAGTCAGCGGGATCAAAAGCGAGGTCGATGGCGCCTACATCGTTGTCTTTGAACAGAACCTGCTTCCAGGTCGCACCACCATCAGTGGAGCGATAAACGCCGCGATCAGGGCTTGGACCGTAGACGTTGCCCAACGCGGCAACGAACACTATGTCAGCGTTCTTTGGGTCGACCAGGATGCGGCTCAACTGGCGCGTCTTTTCCAATCCCAGGTGCTTCCATGTCTTGCCGGCATCGTTGGACTTATACATGCCATTCCCGAACGAGATTGAATCGCGCAAGTCGGCTTCGCCCGTGCCCACGTAGATCACGTTAGGGTCTGAAGGCGCCACACTGATACCACCAATTGAAGCTACCGGCTGTGAGTCAAAAATCGGAGCCCACGTTCGGCCAGCGTTCACGGTTTTCCAAACACCGCCACCAACCGAGCCAAAATAGAACGTGTCTGGCTCACTAATCACGCCGCAAACAGCATTAACTCGCCCGGCACGAAAAGGCCCGATCATCCGCCAACGCAAACCCGAATACAGACTTGGGTCATAGGTTTGCTGGGCCCTCACTACGGGAGCAACGACGCTGACCGCAGGAAGCCGCTGTGCCACTACCCAACCGCCAACGACGATCCCGGTCACAACCATGAAGCGCAAGCAAAACAGTCTCATCCGCCGACATTCAACCATGAGCACACTCCTCGAGTTGTTTTGAAAAGCCGATGCCAAAGTGGGTCAACATCATACAACGGATTCTCCGATGGGTTGCGGCACAGTCAAACTTGGGAGTTAAATATACCGCCAATCAACTAAGCCCACTCCGTGCTAAGCGGTTAAGAGGTCTGGCAGAGGCCCCCAGCCGAGCCCCGCGACGTTCGTTGGGTCAACCTCGTTGTCGATTGGCTCTGCTGGAGAGAATTGATGATCGGCTCTACGCTGGGGAACTACAAAATTCTTGAGAAGCTCGGTGAGGGCGGTCAAGGAACGGTCTATAAAGCGGTCGACTCAAAGTTGGGTCGCACGGTTGTGATCAAGGTCTTACCTCCGGAACTCACCGCCAAGGAAGCAAATCTCAAGAGATTTGAACGAGAAGCGCGCCTGGCCTCGGCGCTGGACCATCCCAACATCTGCACCATTTTCGATCTCAACGAAATCAACGGCCTCAATTTTATCGTGATGCAGTACATCGAAGGACGGAATGTGCGCCAGTTAGTGAACGGCCGGCCGCTTTCCCTGGAGAGTGCGTTGTCGATCACCTTGCAGGCTG
>DATFRK010000523.1:0-8970 GCA_035263325.1 Pyrinomonadaceae bacterium
GACCCCACCGGCATTCATCGTGGTGCCGTTACTTACCAGGATGTTATCGCCCAGCAGGACTCCACTTGAGAACATGGTCGCGTCACCTGCCAGCACTCCATCTCCAACCAGTACGCCGTCGCCCAGGAGTACGCCCCGGCCATAAACCTTTTGATATTGGGTGATCAACGCACTGCCACTGGCGTGAGTATTCGCGAGCACTATGCCTTTGGACCACACGAAAGTGTAACTTCCGGTGGCGAAGGGAATCGTAGTTTGTGGTGTCGGGGCTGACCCGGTCAGTAAAGGAGAACCGAGCGCGGTATTGCTGTTGAGGTCGGTACGAACTAACTTGGCTAATCTAACTGCGCCATCGATGTTCAGTTCGCCCGCTCCCTGCTCGAACATATTGAAGTTCGGCAGTTGTTGGGCGGTATACATCAGGAGAGATTTCATCAAGCTGGGCGTGAGCGAGGGATTCGCTTCAAACATCAAAGCTGCGGTGCCGGCCACTAAAGGTGCGGCCATCGAGGTACCGCTGAGTGTCATCTGTTTGCGAGTCGGATTGAGGCTGACGTTTGCATCCAGCAGCGGGTTCTGTGTCAGCAGAAAGTTATTTGGCGATTCGGCAAACACTGTCTTGTTGCCAGGCGCGCAAAGTTCTGGCTTGACGATGTTGTCGTAGTGCCTGACGCCATAGTCATCGGTCCAAAAACTGCGAGTTGGACCACGTGAACTGAAAGTCGCCACTGAATCATCAGCCCGATTATCGGTGCCCTTGGTATCAACTGCGCCTACGGTAATGGCTGCGGGTTCGATGCCTGGTGAATGAATCTCTCCGTAGATCTTTTGGCCGAGACTGTTCTTGCCGTTGTTGCCGGCAGCGGCGGTAACGACAATGCCTTTGTTCACGAGTTGGCGAACTGCGAGACAGATCGGGTCGTTCCTGTAGGAGTTTACGGCCGGCAAACCAAGGCTCATGTTGGCCACGCGAACGTTGTAAACAGTGGCGTTGTCAACCAGCCAATTCAGCGCTGCTAAAAGATTTGAGACCTTGCCGATTCCCTGAGAGTTAAGGACGCGGAGATTGATTATCTTGGCGCGCGGGGCAATCCCGACGTATTGACCGTTCGCCACGAGACCATTGCCGGCTGCCGCTGCGGCGACGTGAGTGCCATGTCCGTAAGGATCATCAGTGCGACCCTCACCGGTAAAGTCCTGGTTCACGACGATTCGCGAGAGCCCTGTCTGGGTGTCGGTAAAGGCGGTGTGGGCCCCATAAATGCCGGAATCCAGGATGGCGATGCCAATACCGTTGCCGTCGAGACTGCCATCCGCGCTCATGGTGCGAACTTTGTCAGCGCCGGTTGTATGGGCCACGTGGCCTCCGAGCGTCCGAACTTCGCTGTCCATTGAAAGAAAGGAAACCTCGGGAAAATTCGAAAGGGCCTCGACTACT
This sequence comes from Pyrinomonadaceae bacterium, assembly GCA_035263325.1. Lineage (GTDB taxonomy): Bacteria > Acidobacteriota > Blastocatellia > Pyrinomonadales > Pyrinomonadaceae > PSRF01. The sequence goes on from DATFRK010000523.1 coordinate 1,439, forward strand.
TCAGCCGGGAGTTCGAGGGCCAGTGAATTGAAATTGCTAAATTGGCGCTTGATCTTTATGCCGTGACTACGTAGGAGTGCGTTAAGAGGGCCGCTGATTTTACCTTCGAGCTGCAGGATAACCTTGAGTGTCTCTTGCTGACCGCCGCTCTGAACCTTGTCTCGCAGGTCTCGGGCGAGTTTCTGCCGGAAGTGGTTTTGTGGACCTTTGTTTGACCCGTCGTCTTTGGCTGCGGCCTGGGCAACATTTGCCGACAGAAATCCGCACAGCATCGGTAACAGCAAGGAGACGCTGGTCAGCAACGATAGCGCTGGGGTCGCTTTTGATCGCTTATTTGCCTTCACTCGGGTTTATCTATCCCATCCTATGGCGGGTACGTGGGCCAGTACTGGGCACACTGGTCTGGCGCAGTGCGATTAGCAGGACGCGTGCCAAGACCCAGGTGAATGGCTTAGCAGCGTAAAGTCGAAGACTTTTGCAGGCTGAGTTGGTTGGATCGGTCATTCATGATTGACCGATCCTCTCAATTTGACCGCTTGATTGAATCAGTTTGATAGAATCCGGTCTATGAACCTTCCTGAAGAGATTGAGGCTTATCGCGATCGCAAGTGGCGTCGCGATCCAGAGAAGCGTATCGAGGATGTCTACGAAGCCGAGAGGTTCGTTGAGGAGGTGGGATTTTGTGCGACACTCACTGACTCGCGCCGACCTGGTCCTTCTTTGTATATCGCAGTGTGTGGGCGACGAGATGCTCATTCTCCGCGAAATGTTCAGAAGGACCCCGAAAGCAGGTTAGCCTGGACTTTAAAAGATGAAGTAATGCGAAGGGGAAGATTGTTCTACGGGAAGTTATTGCGTAGTAATTCCACCTTGATTGCTCCTCGGCTTTTGCCTGCGTTCGTTACACTCTTTGGCATTTCGCGTCGCAGCGAGAGCAAAACGCTTTCTGACGATGCGCAAAAGATACTAAAAGTACTCCGCAAAGAATGGGAAATGGCGACGCGGGATTTGCGTTTGGAGAGCGGCATCTCCGAAAGGAGTCGATTCGACAAGGCGATGGTCCATCTGCAAAAGTCGTTCAAAGTGATCCCCACCGACGTTTTGTACCAACCAACTTTTACCTATATCTGGTCGATACCCGAAGCCAGGTTTCAGGAACAGATGAAACGTACGGTGAGCAAAGACGAGGCTCTCAAGGAGATCGCGCAAGCCTATCTGTCTGGGGCCGGGATGAGTCTCCGCGGTGAGTTGGCCAGGGTTACGGGGTTAAGTCAACCCGATGCCGGGTTAGGGAATTGGGCTCTGGTTGATGATGGTTTTGCGGAGCGATTGGGCCCGGGAATCTATCGACTGACGGAGTTGGCCCGGCAAACGAGTGCGCTGGGAGTGGGTCACTCCTGAGCACTCACGACGGGACCGTTCCCCAGGTCCGTCTTCGCCTCGACCAGGGCCTGCTGCTCCATATGGGCCATTTCCAGTACGAGCGGGAGCTGGTCCTGAGCGCTTCCCAAGCGTTGCATCATCAGGTCGGTTTCAGCCTGGTTCAGGTCACGACTTGCGGTCGCTTCAATGGTTTGTAAGCGGGTCTTGGAGTTTGCCAGGTGATCCGTCGCACTCTGTTTCAAGTGGCTCAGGCGCTCGTGATCAGCCTCCAAGTCCTTCTGTAACGACAAACTTTCGGGCGTATTGAGCATTCGGGCCCGACTAAGACGCCGTTCGACCTTCAACAACTCGCGTCGGGATCGGGAGATTATGCGTGAGGCGGTCAAGCGGCTAGCCAGAGTCTCGAGGTAGGCGTCGGCCAGGAGAGGGTTGGTGCGCTGGATCTCCGCTAACGAAGCCCGCTCCGCTGAGGTAAGTTCGGAGCGAAACCAGACAACCTCGCTTGCCGTGATCCCATCGGATGCAAGACGGTCCCGCAACTGAGTGAGCCAGCGACGTCGATAGAGCGCCAGGATGAGTGCCACTATGAGACCGAGAAAGAACCCAAAACCGAGCGAAAGCCCTGCCAGCAATAGATAAACAGCAGCGGTGTCCGTTGCTGTGGCCGCAAAAAATAGCACCAGGAAGATCACCGGCGCCGGCAGCGACGTGATTAGCAGAACGAGCCAGGGGGCGAACTTTAGTGTCCGCGCCACGGCTATGTCTTTAGACGAGACTCTACCAATCGCTTGATTCATGTAATCATCACCACTTCTGGTGCGATGGATCTTAGCGTGTCAAGGTTTGCTTCGCCAGTTCGGCAGATGTGCAGCGGAGCCATTTCGGTGGTAAGGCTGTATAATACCTCCGTTCAGAAGGACGAAAGAGAAGATCGATGAGACATCTACGACTCCTGTCTCTCAGTACAGTATTAGTGGCGCTAGCTTTTGCCTGGACCGGCCAGGCGTCACTCAGCGATGCCCAGACGATGTCGGGACCAAATTCGGCCCGCAATGCCACCAGTTCTGGTAGACCAGTGGTTATCCCGCTGACGATCCGCGTTAAGGAAGCACAGCCGGAACCCGAACTGCAAAACATCGACCTCACCGTGAGTGAGGACGGTGAACCTCAGACAGTGCTCTCTATTCGTGGCCTGGGCACGAGTTCCCCGATCACTGTGGCGATTCTGATACAGGAAGATCTGGTTCCCTCAGTTGGCAATGAAACAAAGAGTTTAGCGGATTTCGTCCGTAACTTACCGCGTGGGTCGCGCGTTATGGTGGGCTATTTGCGAACGGGCACAATCCAGGTAAAGCAAAAATTCACCACTGACCTGGAAAAAGCAGCGAAGGGACTTCGCCCACCTCAAGGTCTTCCCAGTGCCGGTCCTTACAATCCTTATGTGGAAGTCATTGAAGCGCTAAAGAAATTTGAATCACAGCCCTTGGGACGTCGCGCGATTCTACTGGTATCGGACGGGTTGGATGTCTCTCGCGGTGTCGAACTCGCAGGTCCCACTCAGAGCCTGGATCTCCAGCGAGCAATTAACGAATCACAACGACGCAGCGTGGCTATCTATAGTTTCTACGCTCCAACACTCGCGGCGGAAGGTAACTCCCTGCTGTCCGGTTACGCGCAGAGTTCGCTGTTGCGCATCTCCAATGAAACCGGCGGGCACGCTTTCTTCCAGGGCACTGGCGCCCCGGTGAGTTTCGATCCTTTCATTAAGGAGCTGATGATTTCGTTGGACAAACAGGCCGCGCTGACTTTCCTTTCGACGCACTCTGGCAAGGGCTTTCATCGCATCGAGGTGCGTTCGTCAACGCCCGGAGTGAAGGTGGCCTATCCGTCAGGATATATGCGGCAATGAAGTCTATTGGACCGTAGCCGGTAAGAGTGAACCACGATAATCGCTCGCAATTGCCCAGCCGTTTGCAATCTCGCCAATCATTCCGTGAAAGTGAATGTCGCTGCCGCTGAGAACAGCTAGCACATCGCCGGCGTGATAATTCGGATCCTCGAGCCTGAACCGAATCACGGTAGCTTGACCATTTTCTTGCTTTAGCGCTTCAAAAACGAACTCATCAGCACTTACCACGTAAGTCTGCGAATTATTAGCTACCCTCTGTTCATCTGGCACGGGTGATGATCTCCTTCGGTTGGCCGGGATTTCGTACAGTGATGGAAGAATTGCTGGGGCGGCTAGTCGGGCTCGAACCGACGACCTCTTGATCCACAATCAAGCGTTCTAACCTACTGAACTATAGCCGCCATACCCAAACTTTGATTGCCCCCGGCAGGACTCGAACCTGCGGCCCTCTGCTTAGCTTCCAGCATCAAGTTTCCCTGACCGCCCATCAACTCGGGTTTGCTGGCTGGACTATATCTTAGACATCGCAGTCTCGACCCGTATAGTCTCTGAGGATCCCGATCGCGACTCGCACGAGCCGGTTTCCTGCGGATTACCCAATCCTCATGGATTTTTACTCAACGTTAGATAGCGTTAAGTACCAGAGGCTCTCAGGGCGTTCCCGCATACAGGGTCGTCCACTTAATGAGTTCGCTGCTGCTCTTTCCTCACTAAGGCTCCAACAAGGCAGATGCTCTATCCGCTGAGCTACAGGGGCGCAATGTTGAGCGCCCGGATGTTAGCATGTTGACAACTGTTTTGGTCAACTGGCCAGCCTGGCAAACTCAATCGGAAAAACAAAAGAGATCGCCCACGGGGGCGACCTCTTTGCGGGTTGTATCCCCAAAGCGAGTTAGGCTGCGCGCGGGTGTTCGGTTGTTTCGGCGAACACGCGGCGGCCATTAAGCGCGTCGTCTATGATCTCTCTTACCGCGGACGTTTCCGGATTGACATCCATTCTGTCACAGGCACGAAGATGCCTGATGATGCCTTCGGTCGCTATTTCATAAGCCACTCCAGTAAGCTTCGAATAACGACGCGCTTGAATATGATCAATTCTAAGAAGCCGCTCGTTCAACGGCAGGTGCGTATCAAAAGCCACGATTGCGTTCATTCCTCCAAATAAAGAATTTTTCCGTTCTTGTTTCCCTTATTAATCTCTGATGCTTCGCTTGTACCCTTGGATGCAACATCACACTCAGACAGAGCTTTGTCGTCGAGGTTGACCCCGAAAACCAAAGGTTGGCATCCATTATTGCCGTCTGGGGTGGTCTGCGAAACGCAGGATTATACTGGATGAAGGCACCCACGTCCATATTTTTATTTGGAAAATAGCTACAAGCTGGGGTGGGACTTCAACTCACTCAACGCAAGTGGTTTACGGGTGACAGGCACTTCGGCCGGTTTAGGAAGTCCGGGAGAGGTGGTAGAAAACGCAGAGACGCCGCCCAATTTCCTCCTGGAGGCGTGGGGGCGGCGTCTTTTGCGAGAAGATAAGAGAGCCTTGCTCTTACTTTTTTGGTAGCACCGTATCTTTCATGGCCTTGCCAACCCGGAATTTCAAGGTCGTTTTGGCCGGAATCTGAATGGTTTCGCCGGTTGCCGGATTGCGACCCTCGCGAGCCTTTCTCTCTGATTTTACGAGCTTTCCGAACCCGGGAAGGACGAATTCACCGTTTGACTTGACCTCACGAGCCGCCAGATTGGACAGCTCCTCAAAAAACTCCTTAACCTGCGCCCTCTTCATGCCAGCGGATTCCGCAAAGTGGTTGATTACTTCCGATTGAGTCATGCGCTTCTTGGCCTTAGTCGCCATTCTGGTCTGACACCTCCAACAAGAACTAGAATTGAAAAGCAATTGAACACTCATATATCACACTCAAGCGGCAAAGTCTCGCGAAAACCGCAATTTTCTCAGGGTTTTTTGACTGAATTGACGCTTCGACACTCCTCAAGAGATCCTGATCGAGTATCGTACAGCTTGTACTCCGATCAACGGTCAATAAGCGTATTTAAACAACCCAAGCTGTTCCAAAAGGACAGGGCTCGGTCGCGGGGCTTCTCGGTTTTGTGGTACGTGAGTCCTTCTGCGGCAACCTCATCAGGACTTTTAATTGTGGCCATAATGTTTGGTTTCACAAGACAGCCACACCTGCATCTGCCTCAAAAGCCCAATTCAGTCGTGTTTTGTTAAGGAAATTGGCTCATCGGGTTAAGGCATGTCGGTTGCTGAGAGATAAGGCGTCACGTTGTCGCCCCGAAATGGCACGGCGATTCATCGAGAGAGGGGTCGCCATGTTGTTGAATCAAGGGGGAAAAGCCGTGGATGACTCCGTCTTGTGGGCCAGGGTCATCCACGGCTCGGTTTTTATGCGCGTATTTTCTGAGCTGGTTGAAGGAAGAGTGTTGGGCCAGGTCACTCGCCGGAAGAGTCAATTCCGTAGCGTTCCATCATGCGGTAAAGAGTTCGCCGATCGATACCGAGTATCTCTGCGGCACGCGTTCGATTAGCGGCAACAGCTTCCAAGACATGAAGCAGATAACGGCGCTCGAGTTCATCCAGTGATGGGAGGTCGCCAAAGAGGGCGAAGAGTGGTGACTTTGCTGCGGACTTTACCTGCGGCGATCGTAGTTTTGGTGGCAGATCTTCGGGTGCGACCTCGTTACCGCGGGCATGCAGGACCGCGTACTCCACCGCCGACTCCATTTCCCGGACGTTACCCGGCCAGGCATAGGCCACTAGCGTCTTGATGGTATCTTCGGAAAGACGCAACTGGCTCCGACCATTTCTCTTCAGTGCGAGCCGCAGGAAGTGATCGGCGAGCAAGGGGATGTCAGTGCGACGCTCACTAAGCGGCGGCACACGTAGCGTGACGACGCTCAGACGATAGAACAGATCTTCGCGGAAGTTTCCACTCTTTACTTCACTTTCCAGATTGCGATTCGTGGCCGCGATAATTCTGCTATCAACCTTCGTCGGCCGGGCCGAGCCGACGCGTCTGATTTCACTCTCCTGCAACGCACGCAACAACTTCACCTGCATTGCTGCACTCGTTTCACCCACTTCGTCGAGGAAGAGAGTGCCTCCTTCCGCTTCCTCCCAGAGACCTTTCCGATCCGTAACCGCGCCGGTGAATGCACCACGAATGTGACCAAACAGTTCTGCTTCCAACAGCGTTTCAGTTAAAGCGCCACAATTGATGGCCACGAAAGGACCACTGGAGCGAGTACTGTGTTGATGGATTGATCTGGCGACCAGCTCTTTACCGGTACCCGAATCGCCCATCACCAGCACAGTCGATCGCGTTGGCGCAACGCGGGCGATCTCTTTGTAGAGTTCGATCATTACTGCCGAGCGTCCCAGCAGTCCGCCCTGTTCATATGGTGCTGACAGTTGCTCAGCCTTGCGATCGGCGCCCACGCCTTTTTCAGCTTGCTCGAGGGCTCGGCGCGCGGTCGCGATTACTTCGTCAACTTTGTAAGGCTTGGAGATGAAATCCCAGGCTCCTTCGCGGGCTGCTTCCACTGCGGAATCGAGCGTGCCAAAGCCAGTTACCAGTATTACAGGGCAGCGACGCCGCAATTCTCTCAGGAGGTCGAGCCCTGATTGGTTTGCTTCCAGGTTGAGGTCACTGACGACAAGATCAAGTTCTCCAGCCGAGGCGATAGCGAAGGCTTTCCCCGGGGTGAGTGCAGTTTCTACTTCCCAACCTTGAGCACTCAGGATCTCGCGTAGCAGGTCGCAGGAGTCCTGATCGTCGTCTACCACAAGAATGTGTTTCATTGGTATCACTGCTGCGTGAGTTCTGGTTCAACCGCGCGAGGACGCTGGACCACGCCTGCGGGTATTTCGTTTTGAATTGCAGAGAAGGCAAGACGAAACCGGGTACCGTGTCCTGGTTCGCTCTCTACTTCCATGGTTGCTGCATGTTCCGAGATCACCTGGCTTACGATAACCAGACCGAGGCCCGTGCCGTGTCCCCGTTCCTTCGTTGTATACAGCGGATCAAAGATGTGACTCATGACTTCCGGAGTCATGCCAATACCGGTGTCCGCAAAGGCGACGACGACCTGGAGCGACTTACCATTTTCGCTTGGCTCGACTGAGGTGGAGATTTGAATCTCTCCACCGTTTGGCAGCGCATCCAAACTATTGTTCAGCAAGTTGAGAAAGAGTTGTTGCAACCGGTCAGCTGACCCA